>DATIPV010000535.1:0-4880 GCA_035471525.1 Robiginitalea sp. | reverse complement strand
GATCGACGAAGCGACAAAACGCCCTTCTTCCGCGTCGGTGGGGCTTCGGTGCAGCCTGATGCGGGCCCCTTCCTCGTTGGCGGTCCACACCACTTTCTTCAGCTGGTTCTTGTTGCGGGCAATAATGCTGTTGGCGGCATTCACGATATTTTGGGTGGAACGGTAATTCTGTTCCAGCCGGTAAACGGCCACATCGTCGTAATCGCGCTGAAAATTCAGGATATTGGTGATATTGGCCCCCCTGAAAGAATAGATGCTCTGGGCATCGTCGCCCACCACGCAGATATTCTGATAGCGGTCGGCCAGGGCCCTTACGATCAGGTACTGGGAATGGTTGGTGTCCTGGTACTCGTCTACGAGGATATAGCGGAAGCGCTCCTGGTACTTCATCAGCACCTCCGGAAAGCGGGTGAGCAGTTCGTTGGTGCGCAGGAGCAGGTCGTCGAAGTCCATGGCCCCCGATTTAAAACAGCGGTCTACGTACTGGAGGTAAATCTCCCCCATGCGGGGCCTCTTGGCCATGGCGTCGGCTTCCTGCAACTCCGGGTTCTGGAAATAGGCCTTCACCGTAATGAGGCTGTTCTTGTAGGAGGAGATGCGCTGCTGGATCTGCTTGTATTTGTACACATCCTTGTCGAGCCCCATTTCCTTGATAATCGATGCGATCAGGCGCTGGGAATCCTGGGTATCGTAGATGGTGAAGTTGCTCGGAAACCCGAGCTTGTCTCCGTCGAATCGCAGCAGACGGGCAAAGATGGAATGGAAGGTACCCATCCACAGGTTCTTCGCTTCGGAAGGCCCCACGATTTCAGCGATCCGCTTCTTCATTTCGCGGGCGGCCTTGTTGGTAAAGGTAAGGGCCAGTATGTTAAAGGCATCGACCCCCTGGTTCATCAGGTGGGCGATGCGATAGGTCAGTACCCGCGTCTTGCCCGAACCGGCACCGGCAATTACCATGAGCGGACCGTCCTTGTGCAGCACCGGAGCCTTCTGCGCCTCGTTCAATTCATCCAAAAACATGCTCGTCTGCGACTTTTCTGGGACGGAAGTTAGCTATAATTCACCGCAACCTCAAACAGCGGAAAGCTGGAATTATAAACAACCTTCCGGCCGGTTCTTCCAATTTGAATATATTTACGGGCAGTGGTCCGTGCCCGGAAGGGCACCTGTTCAACATGCGGTATCCGGCGTAAAAGATGGCCTCTTCGGCCCTCCCCTCACGCAGCCCGTATCAGGATCGGGGATACCATCTTAACAAATATTGCTAAACCCTATGAAGAACGTACATTTCCTGCCCTTGCTGCTGTTGCCCGCAATGCTGCAGGCACAGCGGCACCTGCCCGATGCAGATTACCAGGCCGTAGAAGGCCGGGTTATCGCATGGAGGCACGATTTCCACCAGCACCCCGAGCTGGGCAACCGGGAGTTTCAGACCGCCGAAAAAATTGCGGCCCACCTGAACGGGCTCGGTATCGAGGTGCAGACCGGCGTGGCCCATACCGGTGTAGTCGGTATCCTGAAGGGCTCTGAGCCCGGTAAGGTGGTGGCCCTGCGGGCCGACATTGATGCCCTGCCCGTCACCGAACGGAACGATCTGCCCTTCCGCTCGGAAGTGACTACGGAATTCCTGGGGGAAAAGGTAGGGGTTATGCACGCCTGCGGGCACGACACCCATACAGCCATTCTGATGGGGGTCGCCGAATTGCTTTCCCGGCACAGGGATCGGATCCGGGGTACCGTAAAATTTATTTTCCAGCCGGCTGAAGAGGGCCCTCCCCCCGGGGAGGAAGGCGGTGCCCGGCTCATGGTGAAGGAAGGCGTACTGAAGAACCCCGATGTGGATGCCATATTCGGGCTGCACATCAATGCCCAGACCCCTGTGGGCGTGATTAGCTATAAATCCGGGGGCGCCATGGCTGCGGCCCAGGAATTCACCATCCAGGTGAAAGGGAAACAGTCGCACGGTTCCCAGCCCTGGTCTGGGGTAGACCCCATTTTGATCAGCGCCAAAATCATCGACGGGCTCCAAACCATCATCAGCCGGGAGACCGATCTTACCAACGAAGCGGCCGTTATTACCGTGGGCAAGATAAAAAGCGGGGTGCGCTTCAATATCATCCCGGAAAGTGCCGAAATGCTCGGCACCATCCGCACCCTCGATTACGGGATGAAGGAAATGATCAACCGCCGCATGATGGAAATGGTGCCTGCCCTGGCCAGGGCCTACGGCGGGGAGGCCACGATTTCCATTCGCGATGCCACCGATATAACCTACAACGACCCGGCCCTGGTGGAACAGATGCTGCCCACCCTGCAACGGGTAGCCGGGGCAGAAAACGTCTGGGCCATCAAGGCGGTAACCGGGGCCGAAGACTTTTCGTATTTTCAGAAGGAAGTACCCGGCTTCTATTTCCGACTGGGCGGCATGACTCCCGGGACCACGGAGTCCTTTCCGCACCACACCCCCGATTTCAGGATAGACGATGCAGGCATGTTGCTGGGGGTAAAAGCGTTGACGGAGTTTGCCCTGGACTACCTGGCGGCCGGTGAATAAATAGTTCAGCCCGTTCAATGGCTGTCTTTTACATTTGTATTTAAAGCGCGGGGCGTATCTTTGCCCCTCAAATCATTGCCAAACCATGAAAAAATTATTTGCCAATTGCCTGCGCCTGTGCCTGTTGGTACTGCTTGCCGGCCAGATCTCACCAGCCCTTGGGCAGCGCCGCAGCGACCTGCTGGTCGAAATCGACACCCTGAAGGCGCGCCTGGCCAGGACCGAGGAGGCCCTGACCCAGGCCCAGAAGCAGCAAAAGGCCAGCCAGGCGATGGCTGAGTCGTACGAGACCCAGGTGAACGACCTGAAAGAGGCCAATGCCACCCTGCTGAAAAACCTGGGCAGCTTTGCAGAGGTATCCAACAAGAATACCTCGGCCCTGAACCAGGCCCTGGAATCGCTGGCCACCCGCGAAGGGCAACTCAGGAAATTTGTAGAGACCCTGAGCCGGAACGACTCCCTTATCATTGCCTTGCTTACCGATGCGAAGCAGACCCTCGGACCGGATGCCCGCCTGAAGGTGGCCTCCGGCAGCCTGGTTATCTCAGGAGGATTGGAGGAATTGTTCGGCAGCGATACGGGATCTGCCCTTATCCCTGGTTCGGCGCCCTGGATAGAAGGAGTTGCCCAGTTGATGCAGGCCCACCCCGACCTGGCCGTTACCGTGGAAGGCCTTTCCATGATCGGCGACCTGTCGTTGGCAGCCCAGCAGGCCACCTCGGTAATGAACGCCCTGCGCGGTCAGCCGGGCCTGGAAAAGGCCGTGCTAAGCGCAAGGGGGCGCGACGGCAATTTCAGCGAAGGGGTCGATATTTTACTGCACCCAGACTACCGCGGGTTTTACCAGTCTGTGAAGAGCGAGATGCAGCACTGAGCCCCGGGGCACTGGCCCCCTGCTGTTGCTGAGGGCGAAATGCCAGTTGGAATTATACTTTTTATCGGAATCGGCCGTTTTTCTTTTCGAACCAAACCAACAAAAACATGACCGGAGACGGAATTTTTCAACTTTTCGCCTATTTGCTCCCAGCCGTAGTGACCGGGGCTGTCGCCTTTTATTTTTTTCGCCTGCACACCCGTAACGAAGAGGGTCGCAGACGCTTCCTGCTTCACAAGGAAAGTCAGAAGAACGCCCTGCCCATCCGCCTGCAGGCCTACGAGCGCATGGCCCTGTTTCTGGAGCGCATCTCCATCACCAGCCTGATCGTGCGGGTCGCACCTAAATCGGCCGACAAAAACGATTATGAGAATCTGCTGGTGCGTCATATCGAAAACGAATTTGAACACAATCTCTCCCAGCAGATCTACATGACGGATGAATGCTGGAATGTGATAAAAGCCGCCAAGAACGCCACCATCCAGATTATCCGCAGGGCCGGGATGAGCCATTCCGACTCGGCCGAGAAACTGCGCGAAGACATACTGAACGAAACCATGGACAAGGCCTCGCCTTCTGCCACAGCCCTGTCGTACGTCAAAAAGGAAATAGGGGAACTCTGGTAGCGGTTATGCCGGTTTCAGCGGGCTGATCCGCTCTTCTTTGCTGGATGCATATATATAGCCGCTTTCCCACCATTTAGACATCTCGTCTTTGTCGAAAACCAGCGAATTGGTGGTTAGCACCGTGGGGGTATAATAAAAATTGATGATGGCGTCGTGGTTGGATGCCACGAATTTTCCGATCCGGATGTTCTGATGCTCGATCCGGTCGAGCATAAAAGCCCCCATATTGGTCAGCAGGGAGAACGGGTTGCGCGAAGGCATGCGGTTCAGGTGGGTTACCTCGGTATGCAGGATAATGGCATCCACTTCCCGGGCGCCGCGACGGATAGCCTCCTCGATGGGCACCATGCTTCCCAGCCCACCGTCTGCGTATTCGCACCCGTTCTTGCGCACCAGGCTCATAAACGGAATGTAATTGCAGGAAATCCAGATCCATTCGCAGAAATCGTCGTAGTCGCAATCGTTAATCGACTTGTATTCCACCTGGTTCAGCGACAGGTTGGCCACCGTAACCACCAGGTTTATGGGGCCGGTACGCAGCTCCTCGAATTCTTCGCGGGTAATGGTGTTCCGGATCAGCTCGTGCAGCCTGCGGCTTTCCCCAAAGGTCTTGCTGCCCCGCAGGAAATTGCGGACCACGTTCCAGTGGTTGATTCCAATGGTGGCCCCCCCGTACTTCCGGTGGATGGTAAAAGGGCAGATGCTGAAAATGCTATGTTGATTCACCGAGGTGTAGACCTGCCGTATCTTTTCGATCTTGTTCAAGGCCAGATGCGAAATCAGCAGGCTGCCGGTAGAAGTCCCGAGGAACAGGTCGTACTTGCGC
>DATIPV010000534.1:0-13033 GCA_035471525.1 Robiginitalea sp. | reverse complement strand
CAGGTGTCGGTTCGCGACCCCGAAAAGCCGGAAAAATATATCGGTTCGGTCGAAAACTGGGAGAAAGCCGAGGCGGCCATCATCAATGCGGCACGCGAAAAGGGGCTCACCTTCGTTATTGAGCCGGGCGAGGCGGCCTTCTATGGCCCCAAGCTGGATTTTATGGTCAGGGACGCCCTGGGCAGGCAATGGCAGCTGGGAACCATACAGGTAGACTACAACCTGCCCGAGCGCTTCGACCTGACCTACAAAGGCAGCGATAACGAGATGCACCGCCCCGTAATGATCCACCGGGCACCCTTCGGCAGCATGGAACGTTTCGTGGCCCTGCTGCTGGAACACACCGGCGGCAATTTCCCGCTCTGGCTCACCCCCATGCAGGCTGTTGTTCTGCCAGTCAGCGAAAAGCACGAAAAATATGCCGAAAAAGTTTTAAAATCGCTGGAAAATCACGAAATTCGCGCCCTCTTGGACGCTCGCTCCGAGACCGTAGGCAAGAAGATACGGGAAGCGGAGCTTGGCAAGTACCCGTTTATGGTGATTGTGGGCGATCAGGAAATGGCGGATGGTACCCTTTCGGTGCGCCGGCACGGGGGCGCAGACCTGGGTTCGCTCTCGGTCGAGGCTTTTGCCGACTTGGTGAGCAGCGAAATTAGCAGTACCTTGAAGTCGTTTGATTTAAGTTAAATTAAAATTTTTAAGCCATAGCCCTACGTAGAAGATTTAGGCCCCAGCCACAGCGGGAAAACAAGACCCCGCACAACATCAATGAAAAGATCTCGGCACCCAAGGTTCGCCTGGTGGGAGATAATGTGGAAATGGGAGTTTACAGCATCCGGGAAGCCCTCGAGAAAGCTGAAGAGATCGGCCTGGATCTGGTAGAAATTTCGCCTACGGCCGAACCGCCGGTCTGCAAGATCATGGACTACAAAAAGTTCCTGTACGAGCAGAAAAAGCGGGAAAAGGTGATGAAGGCCAAGGCTACCAAGGTAGTGGTGAAGGAAATACGGTTCGGACCCCAGACAGACGACCACGATTACGATTTCAAAAAGAAGCACGCCGAGAAGTTCCTGAAGGAGGGCGCCAAGTTAAAGGCCTACGTTTTCTTCAAAGGACGCTCGATCGTGTACAAGGAACAGGGGGAGATTTTGTTGCTCCGCCTGGCCCAGGACCTGGAGGATTACGGAAAGGTGGAGCAGATGCCCAAGCTGGAAGGCAAGCGGATGACCATGTTCCTGGCCCCCAAGGCCAGCAAAAAATAAGCGCGAGAAAGCGGATCTATAAATTAATTAACAAGCGAGAAAATGCCTAAGATGAAGACCAAATCCAGTGCCAAGAAGCGCTTTAAGCTCACCGGCAGTGGAAAGATCAAGAGAAAGCACGCTTACAAAAGCCACATCTTGACCAAGAAGTCGACCAAGCGCAAGCTCCGCCTGACCCAAAGTACCTTGGTAAGCAAGGCCGACGAGTCGGGCATCCTGGAGCAGCTGCGGTTGAAGTAACCCGCAGCCGGTAGAAGTTTAACCCTGGAGTCAGGCCTTTAAAAGTATCCCGAAACACGGGGGCGCCTGCTACAAAAAAACAAACAAAAAATGCCAAGATCAGTAAATTCAGTCGCTTCAAGAGCCCGCAGAAAAAAGGTGATGAAGCAAGCCAAAGGCTTCTTCGGACGTCGCAAGAACGTCTGGACGGTAGCCAAGAACGCGGTGGAAAAAGCCATGGTGTACGCCTATCGCGACCGCCGCAACAAGAAACGCACCTTCCGTTCCCTGTGGATTGCCCGGATCAACGCCGGTGCCCGCCTGCACGGAATGTCCTATTCCCAGTTTATGGGACAGGTAAAGGCCAACAACATCGAGCTCAACCGCAAGGTGCTCGCCGACCTGGCCATGAACCACCCCGAGGCCTTCAAGGCCATCGTGGAAAAGGTCAAATAAAGAAGATCCACACTTTCTCGCAGAGAAGACCCCGGCCCGACAGCCGGGGTTTTTCATTCCCCCTGCAAGGTTAGCACCAGCCGGCGGCCCCCGGCGGCATCGCGGTGCTCGCAGAGGTAAATGCCCTGCCAGGTCCCCAGGTTTAGCCGGCCCGAGCTTACCGGCAACAGCACCGACTGCCCCAGCAGGGAAGCCTTCAGGTGGGCGGGCATGTCGTCGGGCCCCTCCAGGGTATGGCGGTAGTAGGGGGCGTTTTCGGGCACCATCCGGTTGAAATGGCTTTCAAAATCGGCCCGCACCGTCGGGTCTGCGTTCTCGTTTACCGTAAGGCTGGCCGAGGTATGCCTGATAAATACGTGCAGCAGGCCGGCGCGCATCGTGCGCAGCTCGGGCAGGGCTGCCACCACTTCCCCGGTGATCAGGTGATAGCCCCGGGGGTAGGGTTTCAGGTGTATTTCCCGCTGGGTCCAGCTCATAGGTGTCGGTATTCGGTTATTAATCCGCCGGGGCGCACCTGAAATTTACGGATAAAAAATACCTTTGCACAGCGAAACCCGATATATGGACCTGAGCAACATACGGATGGTAGTGACCGACATGGACGGCACCCTCTTGAATTCCCGCCACGAGGTGAGCGACCGTTTCTTCGAGCTGTACCACCGGCTCAAGGCCAAAGGGGTGGAACTGGTCGCGGCCAGCGGGCGTCAGTACCACAGCATGGCCGACAAGCTGGAACCCATATGCGACGAGCTGGTGTTTATTGCGGAAAACGGCGCCCTGATCCGCCACCGGGACCAAACCCTGCTCACTACCCCCCTGCCCCGGGCTTTCCTGTCGGAGATACTCGCCCGGGCGGCTGGAATCGTCCAGGCGCACCCCGTGCTCTGCGCGGCGGGCAATGCCTATGTAGACGGGGTCTCGGAAGACTTCCTGACCCTGCTGAAGGAATACTACACCGATTACTCCATCGCCCCCGAGCTGCAGGCAGTGGACGACCCTATTTTGAAGGTGGCCATTTACCATTTCGAGAGTTCGGAAAAATACATTTACCCGGCCTTCCGGGAACTGGAAGGCGCGCTGAAGGTAAAGGTATCGGGAAGCCATTGGGTAGACGTCTCACATCCCGACGCCCACAAGGGCTATGCCCTTTCGCGCCTTATGGCCCAGCGGGGGATCGGGCGGCACCAGCTCATGGTCTTCGGCGACTATAACAACGATCTGGAAATGCTGGAGCTGGCCGACTACAGCTTCGCCATGGCCAACGCCCACCCCAACGTGCTGAAGGCGGCCCGGTACCGAACGGCCAGCAACGAGGAACAGGGCGTGGAACAGGTGCTGCAGCGCCTGCTGTCCCAGCTCTAGGTCTTCTGTTTTTTCTTCTGGGCGGCGGGAAACAGCACGTTGTTCAGGATAAGCCGGTAGCCGGGTGAATTCGGGTGCAATTCGAGCTCGGTCTTCGGGTCGCCCACCCGGTGCTGGTAGTCTTCGGGGTCGTGGCCCCCGTAAAAGGTGAAGAATCCCTGCCCCTTGATCCCGTGGATGTACCGGGCCTCCCCGTTGAGCTTGTTTTCTGCCAGCACCAGTACGGTGGGTTTGATCTGGCTTCGGGTAAATGCGGTAGTCTGGCCCATGAAGCCCTTTACCAGGGCGGTGTGGTTCTGGCAGAGCATGGTGGGCACCGGGTCCCATTTGGCGGAAAAGTCCATGAGGGAAAAATAGTCCGACTCCCGCGGGATATCCTCCCGCTGGCCCGTCATGTCGATGGAGGAAAACTCATAGCGGAGCGGGTTGCGCTCCAGGGTAAAATTCGTAAAGGCGAAGGTATTGCCGAAATTGAGCCGCTGCTGGTAATTCGCATCGGAGGGGTCCCCGTCGAACATGGGCTCGCAGATGTCGACCCCCTCTGCGGCCAGGGCGATATCGAAACTGTCGGTGGCCGAACACATGGCAAACATAAAGCCGCCCCCGATTACGTAGTTCCGTATTTTCAGGGCCACGGCCTCCTTTTCTTCGGAGACCTTGCTATACCCGAGCCGGGCCGCCAGGGCTTCCGCCTCCCGCTTGCCTTCGATATACCAGGGTGCTGCCCGGTAGGCCCCGTAGAACTTGCCGTACTGCCCCGTAAAGTCTTCGTGGTGCAGGTGCAGCCAGTCGTAGAGCGGCAGCTTGTCGCCCAGCACCTCCTCGTCGTAGACTGTCGTGTAGGGAATCTCGGCATAGGAGAGCACCATGGTCACCGCGTCGTCCCAGGGGGGGTTGCCCTTGGGGGAGTACACCGCAATGCGGGGTGCCTTTTCCAGGATCACCGCCTCCTGGTTCTGGGAGGGGCTGCCAATCTGGTCGAGAATGCCCTGGGCCTCAGCATCGCTGAGCACCTCAAAGGAAACGCCCCTGATCCGGCATTCGTTTCGGATGGGTTCCCCGTCGGGCAGCAAAAAAGATCCGCCCCGGTAATTGAGCAGCCACTGCACCTTTTGCTGGCGGCTGAGCACCCAATACGTAATGCCGTAGGCTTTCAGGTGGTTTTCCTGGCTCTCGGCGTCCATGGGGATCAATAGCACGGAGGCCCTGCCAGCAAGTCCCAGCATCAGGAAAATCAGGATCAGGGCAAGGCGTGCGCGAAACGGCGTAACGGGATGGGAGATCGGGTCAGAAGGGTACGTCATTGTCATCCGGCTCTGCCTCGGGAAGATCGTTCATAGCGCTGCCGAAAGCCTGGTCCGCAGATGGGAAGTCTCTGGCGACGAACGGGTTCTCTCCCTCGGCATTCATCTTGGACTGAAACTCGAACGGAGAATCAAAGTCATCCAAATTATCAAATTTACCGAGTTGAGCAATGAACTTTAACCTAATATTATCGAGTCCGCCATTGCGGTGCTTGGCCACTATGAACTCGGCCTGCCCATGGGTGGGGGTGCGTTCCTCGTCGTCCCACTCGTCGATCTTGTAATATTCCGGGCGGTAAATGAAGGACACAATGTCGGCATCCTGCTCGATGGCCCCCGATTCGCGGAGGTCGGAAAGGATCGGCCGCTTGCTGCCGCCCCGTGTCTCCACGGCCCGCGAAAGCTGCGACAGGGCTATTACGGGAACGTTGAGTTCCTTGGCCAGGGCTTTCAGGTTTCTCGAAATGGTGGATATTTCCTGCTCCCGGTTGCCGCCTTTCTGGCTGGCCCCGGAGGTCATCAGCTGCAGGTAGTCGAGCACGATGAGCTGAATCTTGTGCTGGGAGGCCAGACGCCGCGCCTTGGCGCGCAGGTCGAAGATCGAGAGGGACGGGGTGTCGTCTATAAAGAGGGGCGCCTTTTCCAGGGCCTTCACCTTTACGTTGAGCTGTTCCCATTCATGTTTCTCGAGGCGCCCGGTGCGGAGCTTTTCGGACGGAAGGCCCGTCTCGGAAGAGATGAGCCGGGTAATAAGCTGCACGGAAGACATCTCGAGGGAGAAGAAGGCCACGGGGATGTTCGCATTTACGGCGATATTCCGGGCCATCGAAAGGGTGAGGGCCGTTTTGCCCATCCCGGGGCGGGCCGCGATAATGACCAGGTCGCTGGGCTGCCAGCCCGAGGTGAGCCGGTCGATCTTGTCAAAGCCGGACGGGATGCCGCTCAGGCCCTCCTTGTTGGAGATTTCCTCGATCTTGCGCTTGGCCTGCATTACCAGGTTCTGGGCCGTTTCGGCCGAACGCTTCAGGTTGCCCTGGGTAACGTCGTAGAGCTTGGACTCCGCATTGTCGAGCAGGTCGAACACGTCGGTGGCTTCCTCGTAGGCTTCCTCGATAATCTCGCTGGAGATCTTGATGAGCTCCCGCTGGATGTACTTCTGCAGGATGATGCGGGCGTGGAACTCGATGTGGGCCGAGGAGGCCACTTTCTGGGTGAGTTTGATCAGGTAAAAATCGCCTCCGGCCTGCTCCAGGCGCTCGTCTTGCTTGAGCTGGGCAGAAACGGTTAATAAATCGACCGGTTCGGACGATTCGAACAGTTTCAAGATGGCCTCGTAGATATAGCGGTGTGCCTCCTTGTAGAAGGCCTCGGGGCGCAGAATGTCGATTACCTCGTCGACCCCCTTTTTGTCGATCATCATCGCTCCAAGCACAACTTCCTCTAAATCAACCGCTTGCGGAGGTATTTTACCTCGTTCCAGCGCGATGACAGGGGCTCTTCCGATTTTGTGTCCGGCGAGGGGGCTCGATTTTTCCATAGCCTTAAAAGTAGGTAATTAACCGTAAGTTACCAGAAAGGGGGGTGCCCGGGTTATCCACCGTTGTTCAACAAGACCCCTGTTGATAAGTTACGAATTTCTGTTGATATCCGGAATATTACCCCCCGGTGCCAGGATAGGCCCCGGGCCGGTGCGGCTATTTCTTGTATACGCCCATGGAAAGGTATTTGTCCATGCGCTGCGACACCAGTTCTTTTGGTGATAACTTTTCGAGTTCCTGATAGTGCTTTGCGATCTTGTTCTTCACGATCTCAAACGCCTTCTCCCGGTTGCTGTGGGCCCCGCCAACGGGTTCCTTCACGATCTCATCAATGAGCTTGAGTTTTTTCATGTCGGCGGCGGTGAGCTTCAGGGCGTCCGCGGCCTGCTCCTTGAATTCCCAGCTGCGCCAGAGGATGGACGAACACGACTCCGGGGAGATCACGGAATACCAGGTGTTCTCCAGCATGAGCACCCGGTCGCCCACCCCGATGCCCAGGGCGCCTCCCGAAGCCCCTTCCCCGATGATCACGACGATGATGGGCACCTTCAGGCGGGTCATCTCAAGGATATTGCGGGCGATGGCCTCGCCCTGACCCCGTTCCTCGGCCTCAATGCCGGGGTAGGCCCCGGGCGTGTCGATGAACGAAACTACCGGCAGGCCGAATTTCTCAGCCGACTTCATCAGCCTCAGCGCCTTGCGGTAGCCCTCCGGGTTGGCCATCCCAAAATTCCGGAATTGCCGGGTCTTGGTATTGTAACCTTTCTGCTGGCCGATGAACATATAGCTCTGGTCCCCAATCTTGCCCAACCCGCCGATCATCGCCTTGTCGTCTTTCACCGTGCGGTCGCCGAACAATTCCAGCCAGGATTCGCCGCAGATGGCGCGGATGTAGTCCATGGTGTAGGGCCGGCTGGGGTGGCGCGAGAGCTGCACCCGTTGCCAGGGGGTAAGGTTCTTGAAAATTTCCTTGCGGGTCTCTTCCAGCTTCTTTTCGATCTGCTTGCAGGTCTCCGTAACGTCTACGTCGCTCTCTTCGCCAATGAGCTGGCATTTGTCGAGCTGTTCTTCCAGTTCTTTGATGGGGAGTTCAAAATCCAGGTATTCCATGAAGGTTCAAGAATTAGCTGTCAGCTGGGCAAATATAGCAGATATTCGCCAATGGCACACGGCCCTGGTCTTTTTCTGACCACTTGTTCAGCGCTTGGCCTGCTGCAGCAGGATTATGCCGATGCATCCGAAGATCAGGTTGGGGATAATTACGGCCAGCAGGGGCGAAAAGCCCGACTGCTCGGCCAGGGTGCCGAACACCTTGTCCATGAATATGTACAGGAAGGCCACTGCGATGCCGAAGGCCAGGTTCACCCCCATGCCGCCCCGGCGCTTCATGGAAGAGACGGCCACCCCTATAATGGTGAGCACGAAGGCCGTTACAGGCAGCGCCCAGCGCTTGTACTTGACCAGCACAAAGGTATTCACATTGGAGGCCCCCTTGCGCCGCTGGTCCCTGATGAATTGATTGAGCTCGAACAAGTTCTTGGTCTCGGCGATATAGGAAACCGGGGTTAGGTCTTCTATCTGGAAGGCAAAGAGCGTATCTACCCGCCGCCGGGTCTCGACCCATTCGGTGTCGCCCCGCAGGTTGCGCCGGTTGTAGGTGGTAAGCCGGTATATGCTGTCTTCGGGAAGCCAGCGGATATTGGCGGCCGAAATCTTGTATTCCAGCTTTCCGTCGTCGCCGAAATGCTCGTAGCTGAAGTTGTACCCGATCTGCCGGGCCGGATCAAAGCTGCTCACGTAGATGTAGTCGTTGTCGCCCAGCTGGTTAAAGATGTTGCTGGTTACCCGGTCTTGCTTCCCCTTCTTGAGGTATTTGAAGTTGAACTCGTTGTAGCCCTTGCTGGCAGAAGGCACGATAAACATCCCCATGGCGAACATGAGCACGGCGATAATGGTGGCCCCGATCCAATAGGGCCTTAAAAAACGCCCGAAGGAAACCCCCGAGCTCAGAATGGCCACGATTTCGGTATTGTTGGCCATCTTGGAGGTGAAGAAGATGATCGAAAGGAAAAGAAAAATCGGGAAGAGCAGGCTGCCGATGTAAATGGTAAAGTACATATAGTACTCGATTATCTCCGGGACAGGCGCCTCGTTGTCGATCATCTTCCCGATCTGCTCGGCCAGGTTCAGCATTATGCCGATGGGCACGAACAGCAGCAGCATCATCGCGAAGGTGAGCAGGTATTTTTTCAGGATGTAGCGGTCAATAATGGTCATGCTACAGGCGTTTGTCCATTTGTTGCACCATGCGGGCCTTCCAGTCGGCAAAGCTGCCGTCGAGAATACGGCGGCGGGCCTCCCTCACCAGCCAGAGGTAAAAGCCCAGGTTGTGCAGGGTCGCAATTTGTTTCCCAAGATACTCATTGGCGGCGAACAAATGCCGCAGGTAGGCCTTCGAATAGTCGCGGTCCACAAAGGTATACCCGGCAGGATCCAGGGGCGAAAAATCGGCCTCCCATTTTTTGTTTTTGATGTTTAGGGTGCCCTCGCTGGTAAACAGCATGCCGTTGCGGGCGTTGCGGGTAGGCATCACGCAGTCGAACATATCCACCCCGAGGGCGATATTCTCCAGGATGTTTACAGGAGTGCCCACCCCCATAAGGTAACGCGGCTTGTCGGCGGGCAGGATATCGCAGACCACCTCGGCCATGGCGTACATCTCCTCGGCCGGCTCCCCCACAGACAGCCCCCCTATGGCATTGCCCGGCGCCCCGGCAGCCGCCACGTATTCGGCCGATTGCTTCCTGAGCTCAGGGTACACCGAACCCTGCACGATGGGAAAAAAGAGCTGCTCGTACCCGTAGCGGGGCGGCAGCTGCTGCAGGTGCAGCATACAGCGGTCGAGCCAGCGGTGGGTCATGTGCATGGAACGCTCGGCATAGCGGTAATCGCAGGGATAGGGGGTGCACTCGTCAAAAGCCATGAGGATGTCTGCCCCGATGCTCCGCTGGATCTCCATCACCTTTTCCGGGGTAAACAGGTGGCGCGACCCGTCTATATGCGACTGGAATTTGACCCCCTCCTCCTTTATTTTCCGGGTTCCGGCCAGGGAATACACCTGGTAGCCCCCGCTGTCGGTCAGGATGGGGCCCTCCCACCCCATAAAGGCGTGCAGGCCCCCGGCCGCCTCCAGGATCTGCGTCCCGGGACGCAGGTACAAATGGTAGGTGTTCCCCAGAATGATGTCGGGGCGTACGTCTTCCCGCAATTCCCGCTGGTGCACCCCTTTTACGGAGGCCACCGTCCCCACCGGCATAAAGATGGGAGTTTGAACCGGCCCGTGGGCGGTCTGCAAAACACCGGCGCGGGCCTTGCTGCGGAGATCGGTATGTTCCAGGCTGAATGTCACCCTCGGGGCTGCTTACGAGCTGCCAAAGATACGCATCCTGCCGGCAATCTTCCTTACTATTGAATTAAAGTTCCGGGCGCTGAGTCGTTGATAAATTGTAAAAAGTCGGGTTGCTAAGCCCGAAGATAGCCCTTACTTTTGGGGGCGAACAAAACGACAGACATGGCTCACAGCAACGACTTGGAGGCACTGGTGGTGCAGGTTAGGCGCGATATCGTGCGCATGGTACACAGTGTAAATTCAGGGCATCCGGGCGGCTCGCTCGGCTGCGCCGAATATATGGTGGCCCTCTATTTCGAGATCATGGAGCTCAAGGGCCGCTTCGATATGAACGGGATCGGGGAAGACATCTTTTTCCTCTCCAACGGGCACATCTCCCCCCTGTTCTACAGCGTGCTGGCCCGCCGCGGGTATTTCCCGCTCGAAGAGCTCGCCACCTTCCGGCGCCTGAATTCGCGCCTGCAGGGGCACCCGGCCACCCACGAGGGCCTGCCCGGGGTGCGCATTGCCTCGGGTTCCCTGGGGCAGGGCATGTCTGTGGCGATCGGAGCGGCCCTGGCCAAGAAGCTGAACATGGATCCGCACCTGATCTACAGCCTGCACGGCGACGGGGAACTGCAGGAAGGCCAGAACTGGGAGGCCATCATGTTCGCCGGCAGCAAAAAAGTAGACAACCTGATCGCCACCATCGACCGCAACGGACAACAGATCGACGGGCCCACAGAGGAGGTGATGGCCCTGGGCGACCTGCGGCCCAAGCTGGAGGCCTTCGGCTGGGATGTGCTGGAAGTGAAGAACGGCAACGACCTGGCGGCTATTACCCGGGGGCTGAAAGAAGCCAAAACCCGCACCGGCAAAGGCAAACCCGTGGGCATCATCATGGATACCGTAATGGGCCACGGGGTCGACTTTATGATGCACACCCACGCCTGGCACGGCAAGGCGCCCAACGACCAGCAGCTGGAGACGGCCCTGGCCCAGAACCCCGAAACCCTGGGAGATTATTAATCTCGGAATTTACACCCTATGAAAATATATACCGATCAAGGCAAGAAAGATACGCGCAGCGGCTTCGGCGACGGCATGACCGAACTGGGACGCTCCAATCCCCGGGTGGTGGCCCTGTGCGCCGACCTGGTGGGCTCCCTAAAGATCGAAACCTTTATCGAGGAGCACCCCGAGCGCTTCGTGCAGGTGGGCATTGCCGAGGCGAACATGATGGGCATCGCCGCGGGCCTGACCGTCGGGGGCTACATCCCCTTCACCTCCACCTTTGCGAACTTCTCCACGGGGCGCGTATACGACCAGATACGGCAGTGCATCGCCTATTCTCATAAGAATGTGAAGATCTGCGCGTCCCACGCCGGGCTAACCCTGGGCGAAGACGGGGCCACCCACCAGATCCTGGAAGACATCGGCCTGATGAAGATGCTGCCCGGCATGACGGTGATCAACCCCTGCGACTACAACCAGACCAAGGCCGCCACCCTGGCGGTGGCCGAACACCAGGGCCCGGTGTACCTGCGCTTCGGCCGCCCCAAAGTAGCCAACTTTACGCCTGCCGACCAGAAATTCGAAATAGGCAGGGCCCTGCTTTTGCAGGAAGGCTCCGACGTAACCATCGTGGCCACCGGCCACCTGGTGTGGGAAGCCCTGCAGGCCGCCGAAAGCCTGCATAAGCAGGGTGTTTCGGCAGAGGTCATCAACATACACACCATCAAGCCCCTCGACGCCGATGCCATCCTGGCCTCCGTGGCCCGGACCGGCTGCCTGGTGAGCTGTGAGGAGCACAACGTGTTGGGCGGGCTGGGCGAAAGCGTGGCCCGGGTACTGGCACAGCACTACCCGGCACCCCAGGAATTCGTGGCCGTGAACGACAGTTTCGGCGAGAGCGGTACCCCGGAAGAACTCCTCGAAAAGTACGGGCTGAACAATAAAGCCATCGAAAAAGCCGTTTTTAAGGTTTTGAAACGCAAGGTCTAGGCCCTGGCACCCGCTCCGCTAACTTGCTCTCGCAGCCGACCGGCGGGAAGCTGCCCGGGCAGCCTTCTAAACGAACACCTTATGAAACGTACCCTGCTTACCTGCCTGCTGGCGCTGTGCAGCCTGGCGGCATTTTCACAAAACGACTGGGGCTTCGGCATCAAGGCCGGCCTGAACTTCAACTCCAACGGCGACTATACGTTCGATTCGGCTCCCGACCTCAGCTCCGACACCAAGATGGGCTATCACATCGGTGTATTCGGGCAGGTAGGCAAGTCGCTGTTCCTGCGCCCCGAGCTCATCTACACCAAGACCAAGTCGTCTTACGACGGGGCCGATTTCGACATGAGCAAAATTGATGTGCCCGTGTTGGTGGGAGCCCGCGTGCTGGGCATTCTGAAGGTATTTGCCGGGCCCGACTTTCAGTACATCCTGAATACGGATTTACAGGATATCGAGCTGGACGACGTGGAAAACAATTTTACGGTGGGCCTGCATATCGGGGCCGGGGTAGACCTGGGCAACCTGGGGATAGACCTGCGCTACGAACGGGGCTTAAGCTCCAACGAGGCCAATATCGTAGGCCTTCCGGACCAGCGCCTCGACACGCGCACCAGCCAGTTTATCCTGGGCCTGTCGGTGAAGCTGTAACCCTGCGCCTTTATACTAAAAAAAAGTCCCCGAAACCGGGGACTTTTTTTGCTTACTTGGTATCCGGGTCGAGGTAGTCGGGTATCCCGTTCCCGTTCGAATCCGGGAAGCTCAGGCTGCCGTCTTCCCCGATCACGATCTCGTTTCGGGTGGGGGTACCGTCCCCGTCGTCGTCGCTATCCAGGAAATTGGGGATCAGCACACCGCCAAAGCCGCTTTCCTCTTTTTTCTTATCGGTATTGTCGTCGTACAGGTAGTTGTTGCCGTTCAGGTCTTCGATAATGGAGGGAATCCCGTCCCCGTCGGCATCCGTATTTTCGATAATCCGGCCCAGCTCTACCTTAAAGACCAGGGAGGAATAGGCCGGAATAGACGATGGGGAACTGTTGAAATAGGCCAGGCCCGAGGGCATCACCATCAGGCCCACCCCGCTGTTGGCATAGCCGCTGGTTCCGTCTGGGTTCTGCACCAGCTGGTCGGAGGTGCCGGCGTTCCACTGGGCCATGGCATTCTGGTAGCCCCGAAGATAGTTGGGCAGGTGTTGCCAGACGTAGTTCGAAACCCCATCGAAGGTCTTGCCCTGGAGCGTAAGACCCTCATAGTTCACCAGAACCGAGTCTGCAACGGTGGGGCTCACCCCCTCCCCTTGCCGTGCTTCCAGGTAATACAGGGTATGGGGCACATCGCCCGAATCCCCGCTCAGCCCCAGCTGCTCGTAGTTCACCACGATTACCTGGGTCTCCATCTGCTCGATTAGCGGGGTCTTGCCCGCATTGTCCCCCGCCAGGGTATCTATACGGATGCGGAAATCGAAGCCGGCAGGCGGATTGGCAAAATCTTCGTAGTTAT
>DATIPV010000533.1:0-2306 GCA_035471525.1 Robiginitalea sp. | reverse complement strand
GGGTATATTGGCCGGGCACCGGCAGATAGGCCAGGACTTCTTCCCCGACGTATGCCGAGGTCTTGTAGGCCCAGATAACGGCGCCACGCAGGTTGTTGGCAAACAGATACCTTGAAACGGCTTCGTCCAGTGCGGCTTGCCCCCCTGATTCCACCGCTTGCTGATAGGCCGCAATCGCTTCGGAAATCCGGGCTTCTTCATCCGGGTCTTGCCTGGCCAGGGCCTGGGCGAGTAACGGCTCCAGATCTTCTGCAGACAGGTCGCCGGCCTTCTTTTTGCCCGAATCTGCCAGCGCCTTGTCGATAAAGGCTGTAAAGGCCCTATTCAAAAGGTCTTGTTCGTTCTTCTCATAAACCTCATACACATATCCGTCGATAAAAGCATGCACCTGTACTTCCGAAGCCGAAGGCGTATCGGTTTTTGGGATGATGATATCCACCAGCTTTGCCAAAACGGCGCCCTGGTCTGCCGAGAAAAATTTAGGGGTCCAGGGCAAGGCGGCTTCCCGCTGGCAGCTTTGCAGGATGCTTATCAAGGCCGGGGTGGCTGCGGTGAGCCCCATGGCCATCCCCAAATTTCTGAGAGCCGTTCGTCTTTCCATTAAAAGGCACCTGTTTTGAGATCTTCTTCAGCCCAGTGGGCTGCACGGGCGCTAAAAGCCATACGGGGACTACCCGTTTCGCGAATGCCGCTTCCGGCCCCGATGGCATCATCAGATTCCTGATTCTCGATACGACGGAATTTGCCCAAGAAGAGATTTGTTTGATAGCTAAAAGTATCAAATATTAAATTAATTTTCTACATTTAAACGGCTATAAAATCTGGGTTTTTGCATGATTTGGGCTCAAAAATTAGAGACTGTGCAATGCAGCCGGAGGCTTGGCCTAACTTGTGCCGGGTCGCAGATCCCGGACAGATAACCAATAACCATTCCACCTAACTCATGAAAAGAAGAACCTTTATTAATCAGGGCGGCAAAGCTGGCGCGGCACTTTCCCTTCTG
This sequence comes from Robiginitalea sp., assembly GCA_035471525.1. Classification (GTDB taxonomy): domain Bacteria; phylum Bacteroidota; class Bacteroidia; order Flavobacteriales; family Flavobacteriaceae; genus Robiginitalea. The sequence goes on along the minus strand of DATIPV010000533.1, from coordinate 1,303 downwards.
GGGATGATGGCCTGCAAGGGGAAAGAAGAAAAAGCCGCTTCTGGCGAAGACGCACTGGGCGACGCGGAGATGACCGGGGCACCCTTTTTTAAATTATCGCTGGCCCAATGGTCTATCAACCGGATGATCCGCAACGACGGGGTAGACCCCTATACGTTTGCCGAAAAGGCAAAGCAGTGGGGCTTTACCGGCCTGGAATATGTGAGCCAGCTGTACAACAGGACCCTGGAACCGGCAGGATTCTCTGCCGGGGCCATGCAGGAGTTCGTCGAAAAGTGCAATGCCGAGGCTGCCCGCAATGGCCAGCAGAATGTCCTTATCATGATTGACGGGCAGGGGAATCTGGCGGTTTCAGATGAGAAAGAGCGGATAGCAGCTGTGGAAAACCATTATAAATGGGTAGACGCTGCAGCAGCCATGGGCTGCCATGCCATTCGGGTAAACCTGGCCGGAAGCGCCGACCCGGCGCAATGGATACCCAATTCCGTTGACGGACTAACCCGGCTTGGCACCTATGCTTCCGGAAAAGGGATCAATATTCTGGTGGAAAATCACGGGGGCCTTTCCTCCAACGGAAAATTGATGGCGGAGGTAATGACCCGGGTGGAAATGGACAATTGCGGCACCCTTCCCGATTTCGGGAATTTCTGCATTCGGCGCAACGACTCCACTGACTGGGGAGCGGGCTGCGCGGAGGCATACGACATCTACCAGGGGGTTGCGGAACTCATGCCTTTTGCCAAGGCGGTGAGTGCCAAGGCACACGATTTTGACGAAGCCGGGAATGAGAAAGACATCGATTACGTAAGGATGCTCCAAATTGTAAAGGATGCAGGGTATACCGGCTTTGTAGGGGTCGAATACGAAGGGGATGGCCTCGGGGAAGAAGCAGGCATTATTGCCACCCGCGATCTGCTGCTGAAAGCGGCCGGGATGCTGTCTTAAGCGCAGAACCCCATGAAGGCCTTTTTCCAACAGCTTTTCGATTACAATTTTTACTGTAATAAAAAGTTCATCGAGTCCTGTGCGGGGAGCGATACCGTCCCGCAGCAGAGCATGCGTCTGTTCAGCCATATGCTGAATGCGCACCATCTCTGGAATGCCCGGATAATGGGCAGGAACCCTGCCCTGGCCGTGTGGGATATTCACCCCGTTTCCTCCTGGGAAGACCTGCATTACGAAAACCAGCGCGATTCCTTTGAAATTATCAGCAATGCCGATCTGCTGGAAAGACGGATCACGTATCAAAATTCCGAGGGAAGCACCTTTACCAATACCCTTAGGGACATCCTGTTTCACGTGA
>DATIPV010000532.1:0-1501 GCA_035471525.1 Robiginitalea sp. | reverse complement strand
CTTGAATCTTTTAACCTAAGCAGCATCCGTAATGAAGCCATTCCGAATTTTTGCCCTGCTGGCCGCCCTGATGTTCTGCGGTCTCGCCCCGGCCCAGGAAGCACAGGAGGAACCTTCCCTCGAAGGAGGGAGCATCGAAAGCCAGTTCGAATATATTTTCAAGCGATCTGGCAACTACAATGCCGAAGGCCGGCGGTACGAAGTGGTACGCGCCGTGGAACTGGATAAACTGCGCGGCAACGTGCTCGACAGCCTCAGGGCCTCCCGGGCCGAGGCCAGCCAGCTGAACACCACCATTGCGAGCCAGAAGGCCATTATCGACAACCTGAATACCAAGCTGGAAGATACCACCCGGCAACTCAGCGAGGTAACCGAGGAGAAAGACAGCATGTCGCTGTTCGGAAGCTCGGTATCCAAGGCGACCTACAACTTTATGTTGTGGACCATTATCCTGGGGTTGATGCTCTTTTTGCTCCTCTTTATGTTCCGCTTCAGAAGGAGCAACGTGCTCACCCAGGAAGCCAAGGCCAAGCTGGATGACCTGGAAGCAGAATACGAAGATCACCGCCGCAAAGCCCTGGAACGCGAACAGCGCATAAGCCGGCAACTCCAGGACGAGATCAACAAATACAGGAAATCCAAATAATCGGCTTGCCCCCGACGGGCCGGTAACGAGCCGTGGAAACCGCTCCCGACTGCCCTGCCCGGCACCCGTACCGGTGGAAGGGGAGGGAGAAAGAGTCGCCTGCTTTTCACTATTTTTGGACCTGCAGGCAGGATGGCCCGCATTAAGAACCCAGCATGCGCATCGATATCATTACGGTTTTGCCCGAATTGCTCAGAAGCCCCTTCGAAGCCTCAATCGTGAAAAGAGCCATCGACAAGGGGCTGGCAGAGATACACCTGCACAACCTCAGGGACTACGCCACCAACCGCTACAAGCAGGTAGACGATTATCCCTTTGGAGGCGGGGCTGGCATGGTGCTCATGCCCGAACCCATAGACCGCTGCCTGACCGAGCTCACTTCCCGGCGCACCTACGACGAGATCATTTACATGACCCCGGACGGGGAGCCCCTGAAACAGGCCGCTGTGAACCAGATGTCCCTGCTGGGCAATATTCTGATCCTCTGCGGGCACTACAAGGGGGTGGACCAACGCATCCGCGACCTGTGGATTACCCGCGAGATCTCTATCGGGGATTACGTGCTTTCGGGCGGGGAACTGGGGGCGGCGGTGCTGTGCGATGCCGTCATCCGCCTGCTGCCCGGTGTACTCGGGGACGAGACCTCGGCCCTTACCGATACCTTCCAGGACAACCTGCTCGCCCCACCCGTGTATACCCGCCCCCGCGAGTTCCGCGGTCTGAGCGTACCGGAGGTGCTGGTGGGCGGACACAGCGGGAAAATTGAAACCTGGCGCGAGGAGCAGGCCCTTCAGCGGACACGCGAACGGCGGCCGGACCTCCTGGACCACTAGCAGCGGTTTAAATTTCGGCGAA
>DATIPV010000531.1:0-2401 GCA_035471525.1 Robiginitalea sp. | reverse complement strand
CCTTTGAATTCTATGCCGTAATCGATATTGCTTTTATGGTCGAGCCACATAAGCCCCCCGCGCAGGGTGGTCTGCAATTCAGGGATGTCTTTTGCCATGAACTCGATAAATTCAGGCACTTCGGCTTCCACCGGCCCTCCGAATTCGGGATGGGGCGGCAAGATGCGGGTGGCAAGCACCGTAAGGGTCTCCAATTCGTGCGGATTGAAAAACTGTTCGGCCTGGAGTTTCGCTATCTGTTCTTTTTCCTCGGGCGTGCGTCCGAAATGGTTTTCCGCTGCCTGGGTACCCAGGGCATCTGCGATTTCGTTGTCGGCCGGCTGGCAGCCGTGCAGGACCAGGCCTCCGGCCACTGATCCCAGCAGAATGGATCTTAAACTGTCTCTGCGGTCCATATCAGATGTTTTGTTGTTTCAGTTGGTCTACGATGTACTCCGAGGCCCTCCACGACAGGGCCAGGATGGTCCAGGTGCAGTTCTTGTCGCCCTGCGATACAAAGGGACCGCCGTCGGTAATAAATACGTTGTCTGCCTCGTGCAGCTGTTGGTAGCGATTGGTCACGGAGGTTTTGGGGTCGTCCCCCATACGGGTCGTCCCCACTTCGTGGATGATCCGGCCGGGGGCTGCCAGGCCGTACTCCTGCTCGGCGGTTGGGGTATCTCCCAGCACCTCGCCCCCCATATTGTGGATGAGCTCCTCGAAGGTAGACTGCATGTGTCGGGCCTGTTTGCGTTCGTAATCGGACCATTTGTAGTGGAAGCGCAAGACGGGAATCCCGAACTGGTCTACCGTAGTGGGGTCGATCTCGCAATAATTGTCTTTCCGGGCAATGGGTTCGCCCCGTCCGCCAAAACCGACCACAGCCCCGTAATATTTCTTGACGTCGGCCCGGAGCTGGTCTCCATAGCCGCCGGAAGGCAGGCCGAAGAATTTATTGAATTCGTTTACATTGAAGCCGAACCCGTAATTGGGCATTCCCATGCCGCCCCAAACTTCTATATGATAGCCGCGCGGGAAATCCAGCTCGCGGTTGTCGAGCCACCAGGGCGAATACACGTGCATGCCCCCCACCCCGTCTTCGTTGTAGATATCCCGGTTCATGAGGGCCGGGATAAAACCGGCGCGGCTGCTGCCTGTTGAATCGTGCAGGTACTTGCCCACCATGTCGCTGCCGTTGCCAAGGCCGTTGGGATGCTGCTTGCTTTTGGAGTTGAGCAGGATGCGGGCCGAACTGCAGGCCGAAGCAGCCAGCACCACTACACGTCCCTTCAGGGTATATTCTTTGCGGTCTTCCTTATTAATATAGGATACCCCCGTGGCGCGGCCTTCTTCGTTGGTCGTAACCTCCCTCACCACACAATTGACAAAGAGATCTACCTGCCCCCGGCTCTTCTGGGCCGGAAAGATCAGGCAGCTGCCCGCCGAGAAATCTGCATAAACCTGGCAGGCCCGGCTGCACTGCCCGCAATAAAAGCACACCCCCCTTTCCGGATTGATGCGCTTGGTGAGCATGGACAGGCGTGACGGGATTACCGTAATGCCCGATTTCCGCGCCGCCTGGATATAATAAAGCTCATGAAGCCTCGGCTTTGGCGCCGGCAGGAAAAACCCGTCCGGTTCGTTGGGCAGGTTTTCCCTGGAGCCAAATACCCCGATAAGCTTGTCTACCTTATCGTAATAGGGTTTCACATCCTCATAGCCGATAGGCCAGTTGTCTCCCAGGCCGTCCACGTCTTTGTGCCTGAAATCGAGGGGCCCGAAGCGCAGGGAGATACGCCCCCAGTGGTTGGTGCGCCCGCCCAGCATGTGGGAGCGGAACCAATCGAACTGGGTTCCGTCTTTGCGGGTATAAGGTTCGCCTTCGATCTCCCAACCTCCGTAGGCCGAATCGAATTCTCCAAAGGCGCGCACGGTTCCTGCCCCGCGCCGCGGGGATTCGTAGGGCCATTTTAACTGGGTTTGCTGTTGAGGGTCTTTCGGGTCGAAAAAGGGACCCGCCTCCACGACTGCCACCTTTAGCCCGGCATCGGCCAGTACCTTGGTAGCCATGCCGCCTCCTGCGCCGGAACCGACGATTATGGCGTCGTACACGGTTGGGTTTTCTTTAATCTGCATGAGATGTTCTGGTGAGTTGCATACGAATATCGGCTAATTTAAGAATTGCTACTTCCGAGCGGAAATTTTTAACAAGTAAACCGTTTTTTGATAAAATTTTCAACAACCCTGCGGTTTGTTCGCTTGATTTTTAGTAATATTAGCACTGTTTTGAGGTTTTTTTAACATTTAATTCAATACCCATTTAATAACAGGCTTAAATTAATTAATTGTAATTCAAACATTTAACTAACTTAACAACTTAAACATTATGATTCGAAACGCTGATTGGAATCTGAAGAAAACG
>DATIPV010000530.1:0-3741 GCA_035471525.1 Robiginitalea sp. | reverse complement strand
AAACTCATCAGATCCAGGTAATCCTGGCCATGACATACCGATGCGGTCAGCAGGAGAAGCGCGGCGAGGAGTCCTTTCATAGTTTGATCGCAATGCGGGCGGAAGATACGATTTTAACTTATTGCCGGGCCGGTTTGGAATTGAAGGGCAGTTTGCCGGGATCCGGACGCATCCAGGGCTTTTTTTCCGGGCATTTTGTAACAAAGTGCTAACGGTCCAGTCCTATAACCAATTCGAAAACCTGAAAACCATGAAACCGGTACGCCTTGTTTGCCTCCTGCTCTTGTTCATCCTTCCCGCCGTGCTGCCAGCACAGCAACCCAGCGCCCTGCAATGGCAGGAAGACCTTAGGTTTTTGCAGCAAACCATCCACCAGGAGTACCCCTTCCTGTTCAAGAAGATCGACCCGGCGGCTTTCGACGCATCCGTAGCGGCGCTGGATCGCTCCATCCCGGAACTGCAGCCGCATGAAATCATGGTTGGTTTTGCCCGTATTGTCGCCTCTTTCGGTTACGGTCATACGGTTTTGGGCTACTGGGAGGGCAAAGTGCCATTCCACGAGCTGCCGGTGGTGCTCTACCACTTCGATGACGGGGTTTACCTGCAGGGAGTCCATCGCGATTATGAGCAACTGGCAGGCGCCAGGCTTCTTGGAATCGAGGGCGTGCCGGTAGACACGGTTTTGGCCCGGATGAGGCCCGTTGTTCCGGCTGAGAACGAGATGTTTGTGAAAGCATACGGCATCCACTACCTGACTTACCCGGAGTTCCTGCATGCTCAAGGGGTATTGCCTGCGTTAAAAACAGCCCTTAGCCTGCAGCTCGAAAAAGACGGCCGGGTTTTTGACGCCCTGGTAACCGCAGTGCCCTCTCAGCGGTTTCCCAGGCAGTACGGCATGGTGGTGCCCGGGGAAGACTGGGTGGAGTCGCGCGATCTGTCGCACACGCCTTTATATCTGAAAAACCTGGAACAGATCTATTACATGGAGTACCTGCCCGGGCAGAAGGCACTCTACGTCCGGCAGAGCCAGGTTATGGACCAGGAAGGGGAAGACATCCCCGCATTTTACAGCAAGGTATTCGACTTCATCGAAAACAATGACGTGGAAAAACTGGTGCTGGACCTGCGGCTGAACGGAGGAGGCAACAACTACAAGAACAAACCGGTTGTTACCGGGATTATACGCGCCGAAAAGATCGATAAGCCCGGCAAGTTCATGGTCATTATCGGCAGGCGTACCTTTTCGGCCTGTATGAACCTGGTAAACGAGCTCGACACCTATACCCATGCCGTGTTTGTTGGGGAGCCAACCAGTGAAAACGTGAATTTTTACGGCGACAACCGACCGGTTACCCTTCCCAATTCAGGTATAAACGCCTACCTGTCCTTCGCCTGGTGGCAAGACAAGCCCCAATGGGAAAACGCCCAATGGAAAGCGCCCCACCTGTCTGCCGGCATGACCTTCGATCAATACCGGACCAACCAGGACCCCGCCCTGGAGGCCGCCCTGGCATTCCGCGACACCGCATTTATCTCAGATCCCATGGCCCACCTCACCCGCCTGTTCACCGGGGGGGAAACAGCAGCGGTCCGGTCTGAGGCCGCCCGCATGATAGCCGACCCCAATTACAGCTTCTTTGACTTTGAAGTAAAATTTGATGAAGCAGCCGATAACTTATTTAAAAGCAATAGATTAGATGAGGCTATGTTTGTTGCTGAAATGAATGTCGGCTTCTTTCCGGAGTCGGCCCGAACCTGGCTGCGGAAAGGGGAAATACTCCAGAAAAAAGAACTACTCCAAGAAGCTTCCGAGGCCTTCAGGGAAGCCGTTTCGTTAGATCCTGACGGACCTGTTGGTGCCCGCGCTGCCGAATTGCTGCGGTCTGTCGGCGGCAACTGATGCGGTAGATCGTAATTTCCGGAAATTCATCCGGGATTCGCGCGCCTTCAATCCGGGAATCCTTACATTTCGGGGGAGTACATCTTTTTGAAAATGAAGCGAATCATATTGGCGGGTTTGTGTTGTATCGGCCTGGCGTCCTGGGGACAGGAAACGCCGCAGCTCGACGCTTTGAGGGCCGCTGAGCGAAACCCGGCCCCCGCACTGCCTGCCTACGCCCCCAAGTTTGTAGAACAGGAGACCGCCCGCCGCAACCGGCTCGATTGGCTCAGGGCGCAGGTAGATACCCTCGACATCCCGGAATCCAAACGGTACCGCATTATGCGCGACCTCTACAGGGGGAGGGAGGCGCTTTGGCTGGAGAAGTATCACCTTTCGGCCCAGCCGCCAGCCGATTCCCTGCCCGTGAAGTATGCAGGTAATTTTCACAATAATTTTTGATCCGTATGGTCCAATTGGCGCAATTTTTGAGGTATGCTTCCCAAAAAGAGGAAGTTATGTCGAAACGAAACACCAAGTTTCTCTGGCTGATCCTGTATGGCACCTGGGTGGCCCTGGTTATTCTCCTGCTGGGGGGGTGTAAAACCGGCCAGGAGGTGGCGAGCCCAGAACAGCAGGCAAGGCTGCAGGCCCTTGTGGAAAGCCGGGATTTCACCTTCGAGGCCGATTTCGCCTTTCCGCAAACCTCCAGTGCCTATGTGAGCGCTGCGAATCCAACCCTGGCCAGGGCCGGCGGGAATTCCCTGAGCCGGATCAGCCTGCAGGGGGAGGGGTATTTCCTGAAACTGACCGGGGATTCGGTGGAAAGCCACCTGCCGTACTACGGGGTGCGCGACAATTTCTCGGAGCCGGGTCGTCCCGATGGCATCGAATTGGATGCCCCTGTAGAAGACTTCAGAGCCACCCAACGGAAATCCGACACTTACCAGATCCGTTTTTACGCCCGCAGGAAAACGGAGCGCTTCCAGGTAAATCTGGACTTGTTCCCCGGCGGCAAAGCCCATTTATTGATATCCAGCGGTCAGCGCGACGCCATCCGCTTTGAGGGGAGGGCGCTTCTGCCAAGTGAAATGAAATGATTTATTTTCATTAAAGTGCAGGCTAACATGAATTTGCCTGTAATTTTTGTGTAATTTACCTGTAACAACGTCTTTTTGATGAAGCCAATTTCTGCGATGCTGCTGGTTATCGGACTGGCCGGGAGTTTGCTCTCCTGTCAGTCGTCTCAGTCTGCCCCGGGAGCGGCAGACAGGAGCAGCGCTGCCAAAAACTACCCGTTAAAGGTTTCGTTCCAGGCCGATTATGTGCAGATGGTTGCAACGCCGGTAACGGCCCTCTGGAATGCGGACAGCAACTCACAGCATAGAGGCGGACGCATCAATATAGCCGGGGAAGGGCATTCGTTAACCCTCAGGGGTAATTCGGTAAACGCCGATCTTCCGTATTACGGACAACGGGATATGTTCCGGGGCGTATACGATGAGCCGACCATCATCTTCAAGGAAAAGACACTCGAAAACATTACGTACGGCAGAACGGCCGACCGTAAAATCGTTATGCTGGAATTTGATGTGCGGCAGAACACCGAACGCTTTCATGTGCAATTGGTAATCCTGCGCGACAAAAAGGCATATCTCTTGCTTAACAGCCCGCAACGGCAGTCCATCCGATACGAGGGCAGAGTGGAAGTTCTTCAGGCTATTTGAGCCGGATAACAGGGATTGTCTTTTTTCTATTTGACATAATATAAATTATAGTTCAATTGGGGCTTTTGCGTCGCCCGGCGCAGTTCGCGGTTACAGGAGATTCCCGGATGCTATGAAGTATGTCGTTTGCCAATT
>DATIPV010000529.1:0-2046 GCA_035471525.1 Robiginitalea sp. | reverse complement strand
TTATAACTGGTTGGTTAGCATTGCCAAGCCAGCCGGTTACTATTCCCAGCACTTTCTTGAAAACCGGAATGCCATTTACGTTATGAACTGGAACAACCGCGTGCTCGATCCGGCGCGGTTTAATCCGAACCTCTACGAAATGCAGATCGATTACGATCCGTCCGTAGACTACGGTTACGAGGTCAATTACAAGCTCTACAATTACTTCATCTACTTCCAGCGAAAGTATAATCAGCGCCTGGGTCCGTGGATACCCAGAATATAATGAATATCTTTGCCGGCAATCTACCATTTTGGCAATGAAGAAACTTAAGGAGCGCTGGGGTATAGGCACCAATTTCCAGTTGGGGGTCATTTTCGTGGTTTTTGCAATAACCGGTTCGGCTTCGGTCTGGGTGGCCAAGCCGTTCCTGCACTGGATTGGCCTGGAAGGCCTGCGCGACGGTGCCGACGCCCTGGGGCACTGGTTGTACTGGATCTTGCGTATCCTGTCTATCTTTCCCATTTACCAGGTGCTCCTGCTTTTGTTTGGATGGGTGTTCGGGCAATTCCGATTCTTTTGGAACTTTGAGCGCAAAATGCTTTCCCGGCTGGGGCTGGGCTTCCTCTTTTCCTGATTTGGGATTTTCTTAACAACCAAAGGCCCCTTTATTCCATTATTTTGCAGGGATAGCACAGCATGTTTCGCATATTCCTGGCATACGGACTGTTAATTTGCCTGGCCCTGCCGGTTGCACAAGCCTGGCAGCATGCCCGGAAAGGGCACCTCGAAATCCCTTGCCCGCAGGACAACCCCAACCATGTGCACCAGGCAGAATCGAGCTGTGATTTTTACAAGTATCCCGTATCGGTAAACCACCAGGCCCCGGACCTGGAATTCGGGGTATCCGCCGAAGAGCTCCCATACCGTACCCAAGCCCATTGGCCGGTTTCTCCTGAACAGGCAGCGCAGCGGTTTTATACCCTGCGGGCCCCACCGGCATAGCCACTCCCGGGTGCCCCCTGGCAAATGTGCCTCCACCCCTGCCCTACTCCCTTTTTTTCATTGCCTTTACCGAAGAAATTCCATGAGAAAATTCATCATTTTGGTCAGCATCCTGGCGCCAACCATCCTACTGGCGCAGAATAGCCTGAGCGGAACAGTGCTCGACGATTCAGACGGTTCTCCACTCGAACAGGCGTCGGTGTATTTTCCGCAGCTCGAAAACGGGGCCGTAACGGATGCCGAGGGTCGATTTGAACTTCGCAACCTGCCCGATGGCACTTATAAGCTGGTTGTTTCGATGATCGGATATGGCACCTTCACCATCAATATTCAGACCGATGCCCAGGCAGCGCCCCTGGAAATCGGCCTGGCTCCCAGCGCCATTGAAATGGAGGAAGTAATCGTGTCCACGCCCTTTCACAAACTGCAGCGGGAAAATGTGATGAAGGTGGAACAGGCCCCTTTGAAGGAATTGAGGCGAAACGGGGCCATGACCCTGGCCGATGGCATACGCCAGCTGCCCGGGGTGGAAACCCTCTCGACCGGGGTGGGTATTGGCAAACCCGTTATCAGGGGGCTCAGCTCCAACCGGGTGTTGGTCTATACCCAGGGAATACGATTGGAAAATCAGCAATTCGGGGACGAGCACGGCCTGGGGATCGGGGATGCCGGTATCGAAAGCGTGGAAGTCATCAAGGGGCCTGCCTCCCTCCTGTACGGGTCTGACGCACTGGGAGGTGTACTGTACCTGAATCCCGAACGCTATGCAGAACCCGGCGGGTACAAAGCCAATGTCCGGAGCCAATATTTCACGGCCACCCTGGGAACCCTTGTACAGGGCGGTGCCGGCGTGTCGGGCGATTCCTGGAAATTCCTGGCACGGCTGGCCAGGGCTTCACACGCCGATTACAAAGACGGTTCGGGAACCCGTGTGACCAATACGCGCTTCGGGGAATGGGATTTTAAATCGGGAATCGCTTACTACGCCGGTAAATTCAAGAACGATCTGCGGTATAACTACGCATTTTCCAGACCCGGCATTGCAGAGGGGGTCGGGGAAC
>DATIPV010000528.1:0-3795 GCA_035471525.1 Robiginitalea sp. | reverse complement strand
GAAGCTGGAGGTAGTCACCATAGGCGAAAAGGGCATTACCGAGGAAGATATCCTGGTGCACAACGCCCATGAGCAGGATCCCACCCTGCATCTGATGCTGGTACGCCTCAATTTCCCGGTGGTAACGGGTATAATCAGGTGTTTTGAAGATGTTACCCTCGAGGAGCGGGAGAACGCCCTGACCGCACAGGTAAAGGCGAATTCAAAATTTGTCCGTACCGACGACCTTTTCTTTTCAGGAGAGACCTATCAGGTGCGCTGACCAGCGGGCCGACACCCGGCGGGCACCCCGATTAGACCAGGCCGGCGAACCCCAAGAAGGCCAGGGAAAGCAGCCCGGCAACCAGCAGGTTGATGGGCACGCCCTTCATGCCTTCGGGGATGTCTGCCAGTTCCAGGAATTCGCGTATGCTCGCGAAAACGATCAGCGCCAGGGCAAACCCCAAGGAGGAGGAGAAAGCAAAGAAAACCGCCTTGATCAGGCTGGCGTCTTCCAGTCCGAGCGCCAGGATGGTAACCCCCAGCACCGCGCAGTTTGTGGTGATCAGGGGCAGGAATACCCCCAGGGCCTGATACAGGGGAGGGCTCACCTTTTTCAGGATAATTTCCACCATCTGCACCAGCGCGGCGATCACCAGGATAAAGGAGATGGTGCGCAGGTATTCCAGGCCGGCGGGCACCAGCACATACTCGTGCAAGAGGTAGGTTACGGTCGTGGCGATAGTCATCACGAACAGGACGGCCCCCGACATGCCTGCCGAGGTGGACACTTTGCTCGAAACGCCCAGAAACGGACAGATGCCCAAAAACTGGGACAACACGATGTTGTTGACAAATACGGCGCCTATCAGGATGATTATATATTCCATCTCAAGCTATTTTGCGGGTTAACCGGTTGAATACCATGGCAAGGTACGCCAGGGCGATAAAGGCGCCCGGGGGCAGGATAAACAGGAGGATCGACTGGGCGTCTTCCGAGACAAACCGCAGCTCGAACAGGCTGCCGTTCCCCAGAATTTCGCGGGTGGCGCCCAGAATGGTGAGCGACAGGGTAAAGCCCAGGCCCATGCCCAGGGCATCGAGCAGGGACGAAGCCAGGTTGTTCTTGGAGGCAAAGGCCTCGGCCCGGCCGAGGATCAGGCAGTTTACCACGATAAGGGGGATAAAGATGCCCAGTTGTTCGTACAACAAGGGGATGTAAGCCTCCAGCACCATTTCTACCACCGTCACGAACGAGGCGATGATAACGATAAAGGCCGGTATCCTCACTTTGCTCGGCACCTGCGATTTGATCAGGGACACCACCAGGTTAGACATCAGCAGGACAAACAAGGTGGCAAGCCCCATCCCCAGCCCGTTGAATGCCGAGGAAGTGACACCGAGGGTAGGGCACATGCCCAGGAGCATAACAAAGACCGGGTTTTCCTTGATGATCCCTTTCAGGAAGTTTTGACGGGGGTTCAGAGGTGTGGCCATAGTCTTAGTATTCGGATTCTGAAAGGTTCTGACGCTGTTGCACAAAGGCTTCATAGGCCTCCCGGGCGGCATCTGCAAAGGCGCGCGTGGTTATGGTGGCTCCGGCCAGGGCATCGACTTCCCCTCCGTCTTTACGGGCCCTGAGTTTAAAGGTTGCCGGGTTTTTGCCCCTGAACTGCCGCAAAAAGCGCTCGCCCTTCATCTTGGTGCCCAGGCCGGGGGTTTCCTTTTGTTCCAATACGGCGATGTTCCGGATGGCCCCGTCGGGTTCGAAGCCCACCATGAGCCGCACCAGACCGTTGTACCCTTTGTCGGAGGCCCCGGTTACGGCTGCCCCCACAAAGGCGCTGTCCTGAAAAGCCGGGTAGATCTCAATGCTGTCTTTGGCCCATGACGAAGGTATCCGCCAGGCTTCCTCGACCGGGTTGTTGCCGAAGGGAGGCAGGACGCCTTTCAGGGCCTCCACCTTCTTGGCCAGCTTTGCCGCGGCCTTCGGGCCGGCGGTCAAATCGTTCACATACCCCAGCGAGAGGCCGGCGGCCAGTGTGATCAGGAAAAGCACAACAGCCATGTTCGGGAGGGTCGATTCTTTCTTTTTCATGGTCACACGATTTTAACCTTGATTTTTGACCCGAACCTCCGGGGCTTGAAATAGCTGTTGATCAGGGGCACGAAGGCATTCATGATCAGGATGGCGAAGGAAATGCCTTCCGGATAAGATCCGAACAGGCGGATGACCACGGTAATCACCCCGATGCCGATGGCGAAAATGACCATCCCTTTTTTGGTGACCGGGCTGGTCACCAGGTCGGTTGCCATGAAAAAGGCCCCTAACAATGCGCCCCCTGAAAGCAGGTGGATGAGCGGATTGGCATAGTACTCCGGATCTATCCACCAGAAGATGCCTGTCATCAGCGCCATGGTTGCCAGCACGGTAAACGGGATATGCCAGGTAATCACTTTCCGGTAGAGCAGGTACAGCCCGCCCAGGAGCAGGGCCAGGGCCGACATTTCACCCAGGGAACCCGCGGTGATCCCCAGGAACATGTTGGTTACCGACGGGATCTGAAGGCTGAGTTCCGAGATCGTCTGCCCGAACTGTACCCCTTCCTTGAGGAGCCCCAGGGTAGTGGCGCCCGTTACCGCGTCGACCAGGGTGGTGTTGTTTTCCACCGCGGTGGGCCAGAGGGTCATCTGCACGGGAAAGCTGACCAACAGAAACACCCTGCCCACCAGGGCCGGGTTGAAGACGTTTTGGCCGAGGCCTCCGAACGACAATTTGGCGATGCCGATGGCCACCAGGCTGCCGATTACGATCATCCATACCGGAAGGCCGGCCGGGAGGTTGAAAGCCAGAAGCAGGCCGGTAATCAGGGCCGAACCGTCGGCTATGGTAACATTAGACTTCAGCAGGTATCGCTGGATGAGGTATTCAAACAGCAGACAGGAAACCACGGCCACCCCCGTAACGATCAGGGCATTGTACCCGAACACGTACAGCGAGACCAGGAAGGCCGGTATCAGGGCAATCACCACGTCGTACATCAGTTTTTTGGATGTCCGGTCTGAATGCACATGAGGCGAGGCGGATACAATAATGGGTTGGTCGCTCATGGTTAGGCTGATTTCGATTGCAGTTTTTTGGTTATCGACTTGCCGAAGCGTATGTAATCCAGTAAGGGGCGGTGCGAAGGGCAGACATAGCTGCAGGAGCCACATTCGATACAGGTCAGGATATCTTCCCGGGAGGCCCTTTCAAACAGGCTCTTCTCGGTGAGATTCATCAGCAGGTGCGGTTCGAGGCCCATGGGGCACACATCCACACATTCCCCGCAGCGGATACAGCTTTTGGGTTCTCCCCGGCTGGCTTCGTCGTCGGGGATCACCAGTATGCCCGAAGTACCCTTGGTAACAGGCACATCGGTATTTTTCAGGGCTTTTCCCATCATGGGGCCCCCGCTTACAATTTTTCGGGTACCTTCCGGAACGCCCCCTGCTTCGGCGATTAGGTCGGCGATCGGGGTGCCGATGCGCACCCAGAAATTCGACGGGTTTTCCAATTTTTTGCCCGTAACCGTAACTACCCGCTCCATAAGCGGCCGGTTGTGCTGCACGGCCTGGTAGATGGCAAAAACGGTGCCCACATTGTGGACCACCACCCCCACGTCAAGGGGCAGCCCGTTCATGGGGACCTCCCGGTTCAGCAGCGCCCTGATGAGTTGTTTTTCCCCCCCTTGCGGATATTTGACCTGAAGCGCCGCGATCTGGATTCCGGAGCCCTTGGGGGTGCGCTCCCTGAAACGGTCGATTGCGTCGCGC
>DATIPV010000527.1:0-12115 GCA_035471525.1 Robiginitalea sp. | reverse complement strand
AGGGTTTTGGCATTTTCACATGGGGGACCAAAGGAACACCCGGAAGTAGAGCAGAGCTCGCTTCCGGGTATCTCCTGGAGTTCATCTGCCTTTACCCTCTTCACTAGGCTGACGGGAAAAATAAAAAACCGCCTGCGCGGGAGGCGGGGGACCAACGGAACTCCGCTACCTGCTTAAGGCCCCGATCTTTTCACAGAGGGCATTGCCAAATCCAGAGACCGCAAAGTTGGGGTTGGCCGGGTCGAAGGCACGTTCCATTCTCAAAAGGTGGATCAAACGCCTACAAGAACATTCAACTACTTTGTCAATCTCGCAATCACTTTCCACTTCAGAAATTGACTTGAATTTCCCAATTTGACACGCCTTTTGTGTTCATAATCATAGAATTAGCATCATTTTAATAAAACGTAAAATACCTAGGATTGGGTATTTTACAGGGTGGGCAATTGCAATAATTTTAATAGGATGCCCCTAATTTGGGGCGGGCAGTGATGTTATGCGTTACTGTCCGTAACAAGGGATGAAAGGTGGAAATCAAAAAAAAAGAAATGAGAAGAAAGCTGGTTTTGGCAACTGTGGTGTTGCTCATGATTTTTGGTTGTTCGAAAGGGGATACTGGTGAAACCATAAACGACTCCAATAATCAACCCCAACAAAACGATCCTCAATCTGATGACTCTTCTTCAGATGACAACCCGATTTATTTAGCTGAAAATGGTGTGACAATCAAATGTTACGATTGGGGAAAAGTTGGTGATAAGGGAGTTGTTAATGGCGTTACTTATACAATTGTCGATGAAGATATGTTGTGGGAAATGGTTGACAATGGGGCAAATGTGTCCAAAGTTTGTACTACCAGGGTAACTGATATGAATATGTTATTCGCCTTTTTAGATTTCAAACAAGATATCAGTACTTGGGATGTGAGTAATGTTACCAATATGAGTTTTATGTTTAGCGGGAATGAATGTTGTGGCCTCACGCCCTTTAACAAGGATATCAGCCATTGGGATGTGAGCAAGGTCACTAATATGGCAGGAATGTTCAATGGTTCATTATTCAACCAACCGATAGGTAATTGGGATGTGAGTAATGTTAGGAATATGAGACATATGTTTTCTTTATCCCAATTCAATCAACCCATTGGTAATTGGGATGTGAGTAGTGTAACGGATATGAAACATATGTTTAGTGAATCCCAATTTAATCAACCCATTGGTAATTGGGATGTGAGTAGTGTAACGGATATGAGTGGGATGTTTAGTTATTCCCAAATCAATCAAGACATCGGTAATTGGGATGTACGCAATGTTGCTGATATGGAAAAAATGTTCAGTGGTTCAATTTTCAACCAACCGATAGATAATTGGGTTGTAAGTAATGTTACCAATATGAGTGGGATGTTCGAAGTTTCCAATTTTAATGGGGATTTGTCCAAATGGGATGTGAGCAAGGTTTCTGATATGAGCTATATGTTTTCGGAAACACGTTATCGGGATACTCCCTTTAACCAACCCATTGATGCATGGGATGTGAGCAACGTTACGGATATGAGTTATATGTTTCGAGATTCCCGATTTGACAGACCACTTGGGAATTGGAATGTAAGTAATGTTACCAACATGAGTTGGATGTTTAACCAAACTCCATTTAATCAAGATTTGAGTTCATGGAATGTGGAATATGTAAGCTATTGTCAAGGATTTGCTGATACTACCCCCGATTGGACACTTCCAAAACCAAATTTTTCAAACTGCGATCCAAACTAAAAGGAGTCTAACGAACATACAACCCCGGTGGTCTGCCGGGGAAGTCTGGAAAACAGGGGGCACTTTCTGGCCACCCCCTTGAAAATGAGGCCCTAAAGACTGAGCAACCCTAAAATCAGGAATACCATCGTCAGCAAAAATGACAGGTAGAACTGGAAATACAGCGCGCCGGTTTTCCCGGTGTTCCTGAAGGTTTCTTCCTTGTAAACTGGAAGATACTTGAATATTTTTCCTTTAACGAAGAAGCCTCCATTGAACAAGCTAACCTCGAACCCCTTTGATTTCAGATAGTTCAGTATCGAAATGCTCACGAATAAATTATACCAAAGGAAAAGCAAGGTGATGAACCCGAAAAGTACGGCAGTTTTCATGAATCGGTTTTCATTTTAAAAATGAGTGCCCGCTAACAGGCACCGGAAGGAGCCTTTAAAATACAAAATATCGGGGAGGAAGGCCCTTTTCCCTGACAAATATCGTTGTGGCGTCTTCGGGGTAACCTGGAAAATTCACCTCCGCTGCAGGGAAGCCTGCATCAGCACCCACAGATTCGGGTCGAGCGCAATGTGCCCGGGCTCACTATCGACCCTGATCTCGAAGCGGTTGACTTTCTCTGAAATACGGATTCGTTCGAGCGACCTGGAACCATCTCTGTACGTTATTTCCAACTCTATGGGCATATCAAAGAGGCGGGCACCCGGCTGCGCCTGGGTAAGCTCTACCACCACCCGCCCGGCCTGGGCATCGTACCTCCAATGCCCCTCTAATTCAAGGGCGCCCGGCTCGTACAACCACTGCCTGAAAAACACGCCCAGATCCTTGCCCGAAACTTCTTCCATCACCCTTTGGAAGTCTGCCGTGGTGGCATTTCCATCCTTGAATTCCCGGTAATACGCCCGGATGCCTTCCCAAAATACGCCGGTCCCCACCACCCCGCGCAGCATGTGCAGCACCCAGCTTCCCTTTTGATAGGTCTGGGAGGAGGTTACCTGGCTCATATCGGCTAAATTCGTATGGACGATGGTGTAATCGGGATTTTTTTCGTGAAACGCGTCAACGCTTTTCTGGCTGCTGCGAAGTCCCTCCAAAAAGGCATCTCTCCCATAGGCGTGCTCTATAAAAAGCAGGGTGAAATAGGTGGCAAAGCCCTCGCTGAGCCAGACATCGTCCCAATCGTACTCGGTTACCGCGTTGCCGAACCACTGGTGCGCAATTTCGTGAATGACCACATTGCGCCAGCGAAGGCTCCGGTCGCCGGTTACCGCATCGGAGCTGTAAAAAATGGCCGAAGCTGCTTCCATGCCCCCGCTCACGCTATTCGACTGGATGTTGGCAAGCTTTTCATAGGAATACGGACCAATGTAATCGCTGTAGAATTCGAGGACCTGCCGGGTGGGCACGGCGAAGTCATAGAACCCGGCATCGCGGTCTTGTTTGAAGACCCAGGTCTGGATGGATTTGCCCTCAAATTCGTCCACATACTGCACGGCAAACTCGGCCACCCCCAGCACGTACAACCAGGACGCAATGGGCACCGATTGCTTCCAGTGGGTGCGTTTTAACCCGTTGCCTACATTGGTTTCCTCCTTTTTCAGGCCATTCGAAACAACCTGGTAGCGGGCCGGGGCCGTAACGATAAATTCGCAGGTTGCCTTGTCGTACGGATGATCGACCGTTGCCAGCCAATGGCGCGCCCGATCGGGCCAGTTATCGCTGAAAAAAGACCGGTCTCCGTATTTGTTTTCGCCGATATGAAGTCCCTGAGCCGGGATCCCGTGATAGCTGATGGTAACCTGGCTCCGCTGATTGGCTTCTGACCCCGTACCAAAAGATATCAGCAACTCGTCGTTTTGATGGGTAAAGGCGAGTTCCTTCCCCCCCGAAACCACCCCGGTTACGGTCATTCCCTTATTGCCCAGCGCCGCAGCGGCCTGTATCAAATCGAGGCGCAATTGCCGCACGTCCTTTTCTTTGAACCGCAGGTCGACCGTTACCTGGCACCGGATCTCATCGGTAGCATCAGACAGGGCAATGGCAAAGGTGTAATTGAGGATATCGATCTTTGTGTTTTTGGGATAGGCGTCTGTAAGGGCAGACAGCCCGGAATGCGCCAGCATCGCAACCAGTATGCAAAGCGTCTTGAACAGGCGGCTCCTGAAATACTCCATGGCAAGGGTGTTACAAGTTGAATCAAAGGAATTCGTTCGGGCCCGACGGGCCGTTGACTCCCGGAAAGGTTCCGATGGTTATTCCTCCTTAAAAATATGCTTAATTTAAGGCTTAACTCAGAACGCCTGATGAAATTCAAAAAAATACCCGAAATGTATTTTCAAAACAGACCATTCCGATTCTGTCTCTTGCCGCTGTTCGCGGTGTTGAGCGCCTATTCGCAGGAAAAGCATTATTTCCAGACCGATTTTACCCCGTCGGAATTTGAGGCGCGAAGAGCCCGGATTTACGACGCCATTGGCCCCAACGCCATCGCGCTTATCCAGGGTGCCCCGAGCGTTGCGGGATTTAAGGTCTTCAGGCAGTCGAACACCTTTTATTATTTATGCGGCCTGGAAGAGGGCCATGCCTATCTATTGCTGAACGGCAAGAACAAAACCACCACCCTGTATTTGCCGCATCGCGATGAAGGCCGGGAGCAAAGCCAGGGCAAGATCTTGTCGGCAGAAGATGCCGAACTGGTAAAACAGCTCACGGGCATACAGCGGGTGCTTCCCATCGAGTTTCTCGGGAATGACCTGGTGAACACCGGGCTGATCAAAGCAGAGGTGCCGGAATTGTATACCCCCCTGAGCCCTGCCGAAACGGGCAACGACAGCCGGGATGAGATATTGCACGGCCAGGCCCGCGCGGCTGCCGATCCGTGGGATTCGCACACACCCCGCGAAGCCCGGTTCAAGAACCTGCTGAGCGATCGCTTTCCGGCATTCGAAATCAGAGACCTCTCCCCTCTTTTGGATTCCATGCGACTGATCAAAAGCCCGCAGGAAATCGAAGTGATCCGAAAGGCCACTCAAATCGCCGGCCTGGGCATCGTGGAAGCCATGCGGTCTACCGCACCGGGGGTGTACGAATACCAACTCGATGCGGCAGCCAAATACATATTCTATCTGCACGGCGCCCAGGGAGACGGGTATCCGGCCATTATCGGGGGAGGGTCCAATGCCTATATGGGCCATTATTTCAGGAAGACCGACGAACTGTCAGACGGGGACCTGGTCTTGATGGATTATGCGCCGGACTATCATAATTACACCAGTGATGTGACCCGTATCTGGCCCGTGAACGGCACCTTCGACCCCGCCCAAAAGGCCTTGTACGAATACATCGTGGCCTACCGGGACGCCCTGTTCAGGCATTTAAAGCCCGGCATTACTTCAGACGAAGTACTGGATCGGGCCGCCGCCGATATGGGAGCCTACCTGAAAGGAAAAACGTTCGAACGCCCCGCTCATCTGAAAGCCGTTGAGGAAGGCTTGAAATTCCGGGGGCATTTTCAGCACCCCGTGGGCATGGCGGTTCACGATGTGGGACGGGTACACCACATCCCCCTGCAGCCGGGCATGGTCTTTACCATAGACCCCATGATCTGGATCCCCGAAGAAAGGCTCTACATCCGCATCGAAGATGTGGTGGTAATCACCGCAACCGGGGCGGAGAACCTGAGCGCCTTTGTGCCCTCGTCCATACCTGCCATTGAAAAAACGATCCGGGAAGAAGGACTGACGGCCTTCCGGCCAGCGATGGACGTGCCGTTAAAAGACTAAATGCAGCAGACTAATATGCCAACGCCCCCCATTGTCGGTGCGTGAATTGGTATCCGGGCTTTGAAACCAGGAATCCTCGTTGTGCAATTGCCCCGATTAATCTGCTGACTGCATGGCCTGAACCCCGGCCCTGACCTGTTCCACCATTGCGTAAAAATCGTAGACCACCCACCTTTCCTTCAGAAGGTCGTTCTCAACCCGGTAAATAGCAATCCCGTCCATGGCAATTTCCCGATTCGTGGGGGGCAACCCCATGAAGGCACCTTTATGGGTTCCCTTTAAAGTCCAATACACGGTAACCTTATCGCCTTCGGCGATCAGCTCGTGAACCACATAGCGGGTGTCTGGAAACGATGCCAATACCGGGTCGTAGAAATCGTAAAACCCGCTTACTCCCGTTCTACTGTCTGCGGGCCAGTCGTGCGAACGGAAATCCGGGGCAAGCACCTCCTCGACCCGTTCCCGATTCCAGTCTACAAATACCTCCGTGTAAACCTGTCTGAGGAGCTCCTTGTTTTGTGCAGCGATAGCCAGTTGATCAAGACTGTCTTTCCTTTCTGTGGCGCCTTCCCGGCAAGAAAAGACAACCAGGGATATAACGAACAACAGGCTACGCAGAAATCTCATAGGGGCACTGTTTAAGGTTGGTATCAATTTACGGTGCGGTTTTTTTATTTATCAGAACTCCTAAGAATCCTTAAGTTCCCTTTTGGCTATGTCCTTAAAATCTTCTCCATCGCCTTCCCCTTGGCCAGCTCGTCGATCAGCTTGTCGAGGTAGCGGACCTTCTGCATAAGCGGGTCTTCTATGTCTTCGACCCTGTACCCGCAAATAACACCGGTTATTTTGGAAGCATTTGGGTTCAGTCGGGGGGCCTGCCCGAAAAAGGTCTCAAAATCGGTGCGCTCGTCGAGCACTCTTTGCAACCCCCCGGCATCGTAACCCGTAAGCCAGTGGATAATGGCATCTACCTCTTCTTTGGTTCGGCCCTTCTTTTGGGCCTTGGCCAGGTAATGGGGATAGACCCCTGCGAAGGCCATGGTATAAATACGGTGCTTTTTCATGATGCTCGGTCAATTAATGCTCCGGCGGGCCCTGATACGTCCGGAATAGTCTCGACCCCACCCCGGGCAGACCCCTGAAGGACTTCGGGGGAAGCGCCCATTGGGTTGGCTTAGGGCCGCTAATCGGCAATGGCCTGATAAACCAACTGCCTTAATTTGTTATGGTAATAAAAATCAAAAGCGCTCGTCTGGGTCATGAAAATCGAGATCAGTCTTTCCTTTGGATCGATAAAGAAATGCGTGTTGAAAGCCCCTGCCCAATAGTAAACACCCTGGCTTCCCAAATTATTGGTGGCCGCCAGGTCATCGACTACGGCAAAGCCGTAACCGAACCCTTCGCCCGGCCCTCCGAAAAGATCTCCCGAATGGTTCAGCGTCATTAATTCAACGGTCTTCCTGCTCAGCAGTTGTTTTCCATGCCATCTTCCTCCGTCCAGGAGCATCTGGCAAAAATGCAGGTAATCCTCGGCCGTGGAGAACAAAGCATTCACGCCGCTCCAGACCGTGTTGCCCTCCATCTTGGGGTGCGTGGATAAGGCCCCGCCCGGATCCTCGCCCTGAACCCTGACCACTCTGCCCTGCTGTTCCCTGGTCAGATTATAGCCGGTATCTTTCATCCACAGCGGCTCAAAAATCCGTTCCTTCAGGAATGCGTCGGTGCTCTGTCCAGAGAATTTCTCGATCAGCACCGAAAGGATGTCCGGGGCGATGCTATAGGCCCACTGCTCCCCCGGCTGACCCAGCAGAGGCATTGTAAAGTAAGCGTCCACACGTTCCTGAATGGTGTTATAGGGTCTGGCCAGCGCCCCGAACATTTCCCGATCGTACCGGGACGGGCCCAGGCCATGAGTGAATCCGGCCGTATGCGATAAAAGGTCCATAAGGAGAATGTCCCGTTTCAGGGGCACGGTTTCCCCGCCTATGCCGTCCTCCACGTTTACAAGCACTCTCAGATCCTTTGCGGCCGGCAGGTATTTTGACAGGGGGTCTGTCAACAGGAAATGACCTTCCTCAAACAGCATCATAAAGGCCGTTGTAATAATCGGTTTGGTCATGGACTGAATATAGAAGATATCGTCGGTTTTCATGTCGCGTTTCTCCGTCGGGTCGCTCAGGCCCACAGCAGATTTATAAACGGTTTCCCCATCGCGGGCGACAAGGGTTACCGCTCCCGGGATGTTTCCCGAGCCGATTTCGCGTTTTACATAGTTTTCGTAGTGCGCAAAGCGATCCAGGGAAAACCCGGCAATGACCCGGCTTTCTGCCGGAGCCTGGGAAGCGGCCGGGGAGGCATAAAAAATGAAGAGGGCTGTAAATAGGGCATATACGGGCTTCATATGGCTGTTTTTAGGTTACGGTAATGTACAAAAATTTAGAGGACCCGAGAGCGCATGGGCACATTCCCAAATCAGGCAGAACGCCTGTTCATATGTAGCCATTCATCCCCTATCCCCCGCCTTTGATCGAATAAATGGCCTTTCCGATAGGTTTGGCCCGCTGCTGGATTGTTACCAGGTAAAGACTCAAAAAAGTAACGCCATGAAAACAGCACTACTCATCAAGGAACTCTACCTGGAAGCCTTCCGCGACCTGGGTCACTACCTGATCCGGAATTATTTCAAAGTCTTTACATGGTTCAGCTTCGCCATGTTAGGGATGGTACTTTACGCCTTCATCTTCCGCGTGGCCACGGGCTTTGCCTTTGACTAGGCTTGAATAGCAGCCTGTGGTTTACCGCATTTTCCTATCTTTCCGGGAAAGTAAAATCCGTTGAAGGCATTAGATACCCACTCGGCCCCCGAGGCGCTTACCGACTGCCTGATGTCCCGGAATTGGCTGGAACCCGGCGAACGTGTCAAAAACGTTTCCAAGGCCGGCGAAGGGAACATGAACGTGGTACTGCGGGCGCGCACCAACAAGCGTTCGCTCATCGTGAAGCAATCGCGGCCCTATGTGCAGAAATACCCCGACATTGCGGCGCCCCTGGACCGCATCCACACCGAAGAACGGTTCTACCGGGCCGTTTCCGGCTCTGGCATCGAGGCGCACCTCCCCCGCCTGCTGGGCTTTGACCCGGCCGAGCACCTCTTGTTGCTCGAAGACCTCGGGCAGGCCGAAGACATGACCTTTTTGTACGGAACACGGTCGATTGAGCCGGAGACCCTGGATACCCTGGTAGCGGTGTTGGGCCGGATCCACGCCACTCCTGCCCCGGCCGATTTCCCCGACAACCTGGCATTGCGGGGCCTGAATCACCAGCACATATTCGTGCTTCCCTTCCTCGAACACAATGGCTTTGCATTGGACTCAATCCAGCCCGGGCTGGAGGAACTGGCCGCTCCATTCAAAGCAGATGCCGGGCTCAAGGCAACGGTGTCGGCCCTGGGCGACCGCTATCTGGGGGCCGGTACCGTTTTGCTGCACGGGGATTATTACCCCGGGAGCTGGCTACAGGCCTCGGGGGAGGTCTATGTGATCGACCCCGAATTCAGCTTTGCGGGGTTTGCCGAATTCGACCTGGGGGTAATGGCGGCCCACCTGCTGATGGCCACCGGGGAGCCCGAAATCGTGAACCGGGTGCTGGAGCGCTATCCGGGCCCGGCCAACCGGGAACTGACCTTGCAGGTAGCCGGCACCGAAATCGTGCGGCGGCTCATCGGCCTGGCCCAGCTGCCCCTGGAGCGCAGCCTGGAAGAAAAAGCGTACCTTTTGCGACTGGCCCGAAATTTCCTGCTGCATGCGAATTAAAAGCTGCTTGCTGATATGGCCGTTGCTGTCGCTGCTGGCTTCCTGCGGAGAGCACAAGCCCGATACCCTGGAGCTGCCCATCCCCCGCAACCCGGCGTACGGGGCCGGGATGGCGTCCCTCGATTCGGCTGCCTACTACGACCGGGTGCTGGGCGCCCTGGTCGGTTCTGCCATAGGCGATGCCATGGGAGCCTCTACCGAAATGTGGAACCGGGCCGACATCCGGCGCGTCTACGGCTATATCAACACCCTTACTCCGGCCATCCGGCCCCAGTCGCCCGAGGGGACCTGGAACCACAACCTGCCGGCGGGCTCCGGCACGGACGACACCCGCTGGAAAGCCTTCACGGTCCATTACCTGAACCGGCACCAGGAGGAATTGGGGCCCGAAGCCTTCGCAAAAAGTATTACCGACTACTACCAAAGCGTGGCCGGCGACCTGGGGGATGCCGCTGACGGCGGCAACCCGGACGCCCTCGACAGCACTTTGCAGCGGGTCGACTGGATCCGGGAATGGGCCCGTGTGGCCCGGGCCTACCAGGAGGGGCCCGAAGCCTACGCCCTGGCCCGCGACCGCTTTTACGGGGGGGAGATGTCGTGCGCAGGCATGCTGTATACCCCCGTATTCGGGTTGATAGCGCCCGATCCGGATTCGGCCTACCGGCTTGCCTACGGGCACGCCCTGTTCGACCTGGGGTACGCCCGCGACATTTCGGGCCTGGTGGCTGCCCTCACCCAGATGGCCCTTCATACCCGTAATACGGATTCGCTGCTGAATACAGCGATCTTTACAGACCCCTTCCGCTTCCAGGACAGCCGGCTGGTGGGCCGCATCTCGGCCCAGACTGCCCAGGCGGCCCGCGACTATGTGCGTAAGGCGCAGTTGGAACCCGCCGAAAACCTCCGGCCGGCGCTCGATTCGCTGGCACAGCTGCCTCCGAATAGCTACCCCGGCAGCACCCTGGAATGGCTGCAACAGGAATATATTTACGGCAGTCTCGAGGAAGACCAGGAAGCCATCCCCTTCCACGCCGGGGAAATCTGGGAAATTCTGATCGCCGGGCTTCAGTACGGGCAGGGCGATTTTGAGAAGACCATCGCCTTTATTGTAAACTACGGACGCGACAACGACACGGTGGCGGCCGTGGCCGGCATGATCGTAGGGGCTCAGGTGGGCTTTGAGGGCCTGCCGGAAGCAGAACGGGAAGAGGTCCTGCAGGTAAGCCGCTACCTGATGGGCATCGACCTGGAAATGCTGGCCCGGGAAGTTTGCCGGTATCCGGCTGATAGGCAGGGGACCATTTTGGGGGAGCCCCCCTCCCCCCAAGGACTAAACTAATGCCCTACGCCGAAATTTCCGTGCAGAATGCATGAGACCATCTCTCTGGTTTACAGGGCTATATCCCTTACGGCAGGGGCATCCTCTGGCTCGTTCCGGTATTGTTAGTCTTTTCAAAACCAAAACATAATACACAGTTAACATCCCCCAGCCAGAAATTGCCCATATTTGAATCTCATTCATTGCTAAGTCCAATTGAATTAGTTTGGTTGAAAACCGGTGCCCTGCACCGGTTTTTTTTCATGGACCTGCATGCCATCCGGGCCTGTATTTTGTCGATAAATCCTTCGTTTCTACGAAGCTGTAAGTATTTTCTTCTCCGGACAAACTTCCCAAATATTCGACAGGTGGGACGCAACTGTGCAGTTGGTCGATGAATCCGCCTCCTAAGTCCATTTCCAACGCCTGTATAGAATGATCGCGCCAATTTTGGTCCAGGAACAAACTAAATCCGTAAAAGACAATTACCCTATGAAAACAATATTACTCGTCAAGGAAATTTATCTGGAGGCCTTCAAAAACCTGGGCAGCTTTATCGTCCGGAATTATTTCAGGGCATTCGCATGGTTCAGCTTCGCCATGTTCCTGGTAGTTCTGTACGCCTTTGTTTTTCGCGTTTATACAGGATTCCCCTTCGACTAATGCCTGGCGGTGAATTCCAGGCCAACTCACAAGCATCGCATACAGGATTCTTTTACGGGAATACGAAAGATTATGAAAACCAATAGCTACATTTCGACGCTCTACC
The DNA here is from genome assembly GCA_035471525.1 of Robiginitalea sp. Lineage (GTDB taxonomy): Bacteria > Bacteroidota > Bacteroidia > Flavobacteriales > Flavobacteriaceae > Robiginitalea. The sequence continues at coordinate 674 of DATIPV010000527.1, read as the reverse complement.
GGGTCGGGCAATTTCTGCACCGATTCAGGACCCCGCTCCTGTTTTGGCTGTACCTGATGGCCCTGATGGCTTACGCCTTCCGGTCTATGCCCAACTAAGCCGAATCCAGCGAGGCAAGCCGGCAAAATCCGGTCTTTGCCTGCATTTCGGGCGGGCGGCAATCCCTGCAAGTATTATATTTGCGGGAGTGGCCGCCCGCTTTTTATGTAAGACGGGTGGCGCCACTGCCTAAAAACTGCTCTCTTGTCCCGCATTACAGATCAGGCCCTGCTCATACTCACCCGAAACCCCGAGCCCGGGAAATGCAAGACCCGGCTGGCAGCCACCATCGGGGATGAAGCCGCCCTGGCCGTATACATTTTTTTGCTCAAACACACCGCGGCTGTAACACAGTCTCTGGAAAACACCGACAAGCACGTTTACTACAGCGAGCGCATCGGAGACGGCAGTATCTGGGAACCGGATGTGTTTGCGGGCCATGTGCAGCAAGGGGCCGACCTCGGGGCAAGAATGCAGCGGGCCTTCGAGGAAGCCTTCGAAGCCGGATACCGCAAAGTAGTCCTTATTGGGAGCGACCTGTACGACCTGTACAGAACAGACCTGGCCGACGCATTTGCCGGCCTCGACACTCACCAGGCCGTACTGGGCCCGGCTACGGACGGCGGCTATTACCT
>DATIPV010000526.1:0-9668 GCA_035471525.1 Robiginitalea sp. | reverse complement strand
TCTGGCCGGGGAGTCGGAAAAGCCGCCTGTTTACGGGCAACGGGAAGGCTTCCTATACAGGTTGTGGGACGCTTTCTTCAGGCTGGCCAATCTGCCCGTGCTGCTTCTCTGGAGGCATTGGATGAGCCCCAGGGTTCCGATGCCGGAATTCCGCAGTACCTACCGCTTCGCCTTTGCCCTGTTTTCCTTTCCGGTGTACCTGCTGCTGTTGGGGGCTGCCCTGGCCTGGCTGGGAGGAACCGGATTGGCCTGGCTGGGTCCGCCCGCCCTGTTTTTCCACAACCTGCTGTACGTCAAGTGCCGCTGACTACATGATATGGCCGAAAAACACGGCATTCATCAATAACTTGTTGGTGCCGTACCAAAATGCCCGGAAGTTGGTGTTGTCGGTAAAAAGAATAACGCGTCCCTTTCCTTTCCGGTTTACTTTGAAAGGAACGCTGCCCGAAATGAGGTTGGCATTTTCTTCGGAAATATAGCCGCTCAACAGCGGGCTTTGCGTGTATTGAAGGGGGTTGTCGAAGCTGTTTTTCTCAGGATCCAGATAGATGTTGGAATCGCGGAAAAGTGCCACTTTGTCGTGCCGGTAGCCCCATCCGACCGGATGGGAGCGGTCCAGCCGGGCCTCGAAGATAGCCCCGCCCGTAACCTGGGCCCCGAGGTAATCCCTTTTCTGTTCAAACCGGATATTTTTGGCCTGAAGGGTACTGTCTTTTCGGAAGCTCAGCGCCATCAGCTCGCGCTCTTTGAGCCAGTTGGCCGCGTTCTGGTAGGCAATCAGGGTGCCGCCTGCCGATACCCATTCCGATAGGTTCTTCGAGGCGCTCTCGGAGAGGCCGCCGGAGCCCCTGAGGCCCGGAACGATGATGTCGGTGTACCGGCTCAGATCGGCCTGTTCCAGATAGTCGGTGTCGAGCTTGGTGAGCCGGATGTTGTAGCGGGTATCGAACAAATGCCATATTTCTCCGGCTTCATACGATGGGATTCCGTTGCCTACCAGCATGGCCACTTCGGGCGCTTTTAGGGCCTCGAATTTCCGGCTGCCCAGATCAATGCCGTCGGCAAGCCCGGTCTCGGCTGCATAGATGCTTACCCCGGTCCCGCCGACTGATTCCTGCAACAGCCGGTAAATGGCCTGCGGATCCTGGGGCTGGTTCTGTACGGGAATCAAAATGCTCCCGTAGTCGAAGGTACGCCCGCCCTGCCGGAAGGGTTCGCGGGCTACCTTGGCCCTGAGGCCGGCTTGCAAAACCGCGTTTAACAGCCTGGGGGTGTAGTACTCGTGCCATTCGAACAGGTAGGCATAATTGCTGGGGTTTTCCACGCTGCCCCCCAGCGGGCTTAGTTCCTTCGGGGCCTGATCCGTGGCGGGCAGACTGCCCACTTCGGCGTAATCCAGATCGAAGGCCAGGGGGAAGGTCCAGGCCGAAATGTCGTAGAACAGGCTGTCTGTAAAGCTGGTCCGGCTTTCGAACATGGCGCGGATCAGCCGGGGATTCTTCTGCTCGAGCGGTACCACATAGCTGTGGCCTTTGGCATACAATTTTCCATTGAGGGTCTGATCTTCCCGGAGGGGGCGCACCTCAATCCGGTGCCGGCCCAGTATTTCGGCCAGGTGCCGGGCTTTTCCGGCATCTTTGGCATCCCCGAAGACATATCCTTTCACTCGGCCCCGCTCGGCCCGCATGTCTCGGTAGAAATCCCGCTGGTAATCGAGTAGTTCGGCCCGCATCTGGTAAGCGGCTTCCAGCGTGGAGAGGGCAGTGGTAAACTGGTTTCGGATGGTAAAGGAGAAGGTCAGCAGGCCGTTGTCGCTCTCCTGAACGTGGCCGCGCGAACTGGCCTGTTCAAAGAGAATGCCGATGCTGCCGTTCACATCGGGCAGGGTGGAGCCTTTTCCGTAGTAGAAATCATCGTAGTCTTCCTCCGAATAATACAGGGAGCCGATCCGGTTCAGGGCCCTGGCGTGGTACGACCCGATTTTGGCGGTCAGTTCCTGGTTCCGTTTCGGCGTAAGCGGGTGCACCCGGCTCGGTTCGCCCGGTTGGAAAAAGAAGGACGAATTGGTACCCATTTCGTGGTGGTCGGTCAGCACGTTGGGCAGCCAATCGTGGAAAGTGCTAATGCGGGCACGGCTTTCAGGGAGCTGCACCGGGAGCCAGTCGCGGTTCACGTCGAACCAGTAGTGATTGGTACGGCCTCCTGGCCAAACCTCGTGGTATTCCCGTTCGTTGGGATCCGGGTTCAGGTTCATGCTGCGGTTGGTGTTGGCCCAGTAGGCGAAGCGTTGCAGGCCGTCGGGGTTTAAGGAGGGGTCCATGAGAATAACCATTCGCTCCAGCCTGGCCTCGATCTCTGGCCCCTGAGCGGCTGCCAGGTAATACGCATACGCGAGCCCGGCATTGGCCCCGCTGGGCTCGTTCCCGTGAACCGAAAAGCCCTGATAGACCACTACGGGCATGGTATCCGGATTATCCGGGCCAGCCCCTGCCCCTGAAAGGGCCAGATGCTGCTGACGAATCTGCTCCAATTGACGGTGATTTTCAGGGGAGGTAATGGTGAGCAGCAGCAGGGGTCGCCCTTCAAAGGTGCTTCCCCGGTTTTCGATGTGTATGCGCTCGCTGGCCTGAGCCAGTACCTGCATGTATTGGACCAGTTTGTCGTGGGTTACGTGCCATTCACCGACCTGATGGCCGAGCACCGATTCGGGGGTCGGAATGGAGGGGTCGTAGGTGATTTCCGAAGGGAGGTAGTACTCCAGTCCCGGAACCGATTGAGCCAGGGCTGAAAAAGCGAAGAGGCAGGCAAGCAGGGGGAGGGCGAAATATGGCTTCATGGAGTTGGGTTTAAAGGCACTGTGGCAAGCATGGTGAGGTACGGGAAAGGCCCGGGTCTAAAGATACAGCGCGTTGCGGGCCCTACCAAAAAGAGCGGATGATTTTACAGGGCGGGGGGGAAACGAAAAAAGGCCCGAAAGGGCCTTGTTTGATGGCCGGCAGGGGCTCAGATATCTTCGAAATCGAGATCCACGAAACTGCCCGTACCTTCGATGCTGCCGTTCTGCGACGGATCTACTTTGCGGAAATCCTTCTGATGCCGTTCCGAAATAACTTCCTCGCCCTTTTCCTGGATGATGTATTCGGTCATTTCATCCAGCAGGGACCGGAAGGCATCAAAATCTTCTTTGTACAGGTAAATCTTGTGTTTTTTGTAGTGGAACGAGCCGTCGTCGTGCGTAAACTTCTTGCTCTCGGTTACCGTTAGGTAGTAATCCCCGGCGCGCGTACTTCGAACATCAAAGAAATAGGTCCTCCTACCGGCTCTCAGTACTTTGGAATTGATCTCATCCTGATCCGATAATTCGTGTTCACTCATCGTTACGATATTTCTTAATATGCGAATGTAAAAGTTCCCAAAAATGTAAAAAAAATGCTAAATCAGCAATATTTTTCTAGTTTTCTTTACTTGATAGCTGGTTGAAATATAGCTCCTTGTAGTAGCCTTCCTGCTGCATGAGTTCATCATGGTTGCCCCATTGGATCATCCGGCCGTTTTCCAGGACCAGGATTTTATCGGCCTGGATGGCAGAAGACACGCGGTGGCTCACGATAAGCGTGGTTTTGTGTTTTGAGGCTTTCTTGAGATTGGAAAGTATGGCCTCCTCGGTTTCGGTGTCCACAGCCGAGAGACAATCGTCAAACAGGTAGATTACGGGGTCTTTGATCAGAGCCCGGGCAATAGAGATGCGCTGTTTCTGCCCGCCACTCAGCGTAATGCCGCGTTCCCCCAGCACGGTCTGGTACCCCTGTGCAAAGCCGGCAATATTCTCGTGCACCACGGCCTGCCCGGCCACCTGCTCAATTTCCTCCAGGCCGGCTTCCTCCTTGCCGAAACGGATGTTATTCTCGATGGTATCGGAAAAGAGAAAGGCGTCCTGAGGCACCGCGCCAATAGACTGCCGCAGGGAGTTGAGGTTCATTTCCCGGATGGGCTGGTCGTCGATGCGGATCTCCCCCTCGCTCACATCGTACAGGCGGGCGATCAGGTCCAGGACGGTCGATTTTCCGGAACCCGTTTTGCCCAGGATCGTAAGGGTTTCACCCGGGTCCACTGTAAAGGACAGATCGCTTAGGGCCTGGATGCCCGTATCGGGATAGATAAAGCCAACCCGGTCGAAGACGATCTTGCCGGATATAGTTTGGGGTTTTGTGTGCGGGTTGGTAATCTCCGGTTTGGTGTTCAGGAATTCGTTGATCCGTTTCTGGGAGGCCTCGGCATTCTGCACGATAGAGGTGAGCCAGCCCACGATGGCCACGGGCCAGGTGAGCATGTTCACGTAGATGATAAACTCCAGGATGGTCCCAAGGGAGCTGATCTCTCCGCGCACATACTGCATGCCGCCCACAAAGATGACAAAGACGTTGCTCACGCCGATCAGCAGGATCATAAGGGGAAAAAACCAGGCATTTACCTTGACCAGGTCCATACTCTTGTCGCGGCCTTCCAAAGCCAGGTCCTCCGCATCTCGGTTGACGCGCGGCTCCAGCGCATAGGCCTTGATCACTGAAATGCCCGAGAAGGATTCCTGGGCAAAGGTAGAGAGGGCAGAGAGGAAGGCCTGTACGCGGGTGGAACGCTTGTGTATGACCCGGCTGATCCAGTAAATAAGCACCGAGAGCACGGGCAGCGGTACCAGGGCGTAGAAGGCTATGGTGGGTGCCTTGATAAACATCAGGGGGATCAGGCAGGCAAAGAGGGTCAGGGTCTGGATGCCATACATGATGGCCGGACCTGCGTACATGCGCACCTGGCTTACGTCTTCGCTGATCCGGTTCATCAGGTCGCCGGTGCGGTTATTCTTGTAAAAATTCAGGCTCAGTTGCTGGTAGTGGTCGTAGACCTCATTTTTCAGGTCGAATTCGATATATCGCGACACATTGATGATGGTCTGCCGCATCAGGAAGGTAAAAAAACCGGAGAGCAGGGCCGCGCCGAAGATGATGGCGATGTATTCCAGCAGCAGCTGCCCGGCAAGGGAGCGATCCAGCCCCCCCTGGTTGTACGCTTCCACCACCTCCACGATATTCTTGACATAGGAGGGCATCACCAGCGAGAATATCCGTGCGATAACGGTTATCAGAATGCCTACCAGGAGCTTCCCCCAATATTTTCGAAAATACTTGTTTAAATGCCTGAGTTCTTTCATTTCCGGGAGTGCTGACCCAGTTCCTGCGGACAGATCGCTGACAAATATAGGAGATTGCCCGGGATGCCCGCGTAATTATATTCACAAGATACGGCAGACCATTGCCGGATTTCGGATTCGTTTTCTATTTTTGCTGCGTTTATCCCAGCAAAGTTCTTTACATGCTAACCAGAAGGCAAATACGGGTTAAGGTAATGCAGTGCATTTACGCCCTGATCCATACCCGGGACGGTTCTCTTGAGGCCCAGGAAAAATTCCTCAAACAGAGCATCGCTCAGACCTATACCCTGTACCTGCTCATGTTGGGATTTCTCCGGGAGTTGCACCAGATGGCCGTTTCACAGATGGAAAAGGGGGAGCACAAGTACCTCAAGGCGACTCAGGCAGGCCGTCCCGATCCCAGAAAATTAAGCGAAAACGCCCTGCTGGGCTGGATGAGCAACAACACAGCCTTTACCCAGGCTCTGGAATCGCGCAAGCTCAAACAATGGTACCTGCATGAAGAATACGTAAAAAACGTATTCAGGCAGGTGCTGGAAAGCCCCGAGTACCAGGCGTACTGCGAGGGCGAAACCTCCTGGGAGGCCGACCGGAAGTTTGTCGTACAGATGTACCGCGAAATTGTGGCGCCCAATGAAAAGATCTACGATTTTATAGAGGACCAGGGCATTACCTGGGTAGACGACATCCCATTGGTAAACACCTTTATTGCCAAGCGCCTCTCGAAACTGGGGGAGCATTCGGCGGAATCCTACCTGCTGCCGGCCCTACTGAAAAACAAGGAAGACCTCGATTTTGCGATCGACCTGTTGCGCATTACCCTGCTGCAATCCGAGGAGCTGGACCAGGAGATCGAAGGAAAGACGCCGAACTGGGACAAGGACCGCATTGCCGAGATAGACGGTATCCTGCTCAAGATGAGTATAGCCGAATTGCTTCATTTTCCGTCCATCCCGGAACGCGTAACCATCAACGAATACCTGGAGATCGCCAAGGAGTATTCCACCCCGAAAAGCAGTGTGTTCATCAATGGGGTACTGGATAAACTGACACGCGAATACCGGGAATCCGGAAAGCTTAAAAAAACCGGCAGGGGACTCTTGTAAGTAAATAATGTTTATTTTTGCCTGAATTAAAACAGAAAAATGCCATGAAGAAAACAACTGTCATCCTGAGCGTACTAGCTCTTTCAGCCCTGGTATCATGCAAGGAAAAAGCCTCTGAGAAGATCAATACGGAGAATGTTGAGATGGCCGCTGAACGCGATGAAGCATCCAAAAACATGCCTGTGATGACCTTTGAGGCCTCCGAGTTCGACTTTGGAACCATCGAGCAGGGCGCCCCCCAGCAAACCACATTTGTATTTACCAATACCGGCAATGCGCCGCTGATCATTACCAATACAGCGGCCAGCTGCGGGTGTACCGTTCCCGATGCTCCCCTGAACCAACCGATCGCCCCGGGCGAAAAGGGAGAAATTAAGGTTAATTTCAACGGTACGGGAAGCGGCCAGGTTACCAAGACGGTCACTGTGCGGGCCAATACCGCCACCGGTTCGGAATTGCTTCGGATCAAGGCCTTTATAAACCCCCAAACCGGAGCCAATACCGTAGGCCCGGTCAAATAATCCGCATAGAGCCATATGGAAGGACTCAATCAGTTCCTGCCTATGATTTTGATCTTCGCCGTGGCGTATTTCTTTATGATACGCCCGCAGATCAAACGTCAGAAGGATGAGAAAAAATTTGTTCAGTCCCTGAAAAAAGGAGACAAGATCGTTACCAAGAGCGGCCTGTACGGCAAGGTGGTAGATCTGAACGACAAGGATTTTTCCTGCATTATCGAAACCATGGCAGGTCGCCTGAAGTTCGATCGTTCGTCCATTTCCATGGAAATGAGCAAAAAAGCCAACGAGGAGAAATAGCAGTCCTGCAGGCGGCTCCAAACTATACAGGGACACCGGCAAACGCCGGTGTCTTTTTTTTGACAGATCATTTCTGTAATTTAAGGGCTCACAAACCAGAGCCAGATGAACCATCGCAGAACTTTCTTGAAAACGGGTGCCCTTGGGGCCGCCGCCGCAGTACTTCCGCCCGCCCTGTGGGCCAAATCAACCGGCCCTTTAAGGGCCAACGACCGAATTCGAATCGGGCTAATCGGCTGCAATGGGATGGGGTTCTCCGACCTTTCGTCCCTGATGCGGTTACCCGACATGGAAGTGGCCGCCTTGTGCGATGTGGACCGGCGCGTCCTGGACCGGCGCGTGGGGGAGATCGAAAGCGCCGGCCTGCGCAAACCTGACACCTACGCCGACTACCGGCAACTCCTGGACCGGAACGATATCGATGTGGTGGTGATCGGAACCCCCGACCACTGGCACTGCCTGCAGCTGACCGATGCCCTGGATGCCGGGAAAGACGTCTATTGCGAAAAGCCCATAGCCAATTCCATCGAAGAGTGCGACCGGATGCTGGCTGCCGTGACCGGCAGCGGGCGAATCGTGCAGATCGGGCAGTGGCAGCGCAGCCAGCCCCATTTCAGGGAGGCGATAGACTACCTGCACAGCGGGGCCCTGGGCCCCGTGCGCCTCGCTAAAACCTGGGCTTACCAGGGCTGGATGCGGCCCGTGCCGGTGGTTCCTGACAGCCCGACTCCGGAAGGGGTCGACTACGGTTTATGGCTTGGCCCGGCCCCGGCCCGCCCCTTCAACGAAAACCGCTTTCACTTTAATTTCCGCTGGTTCTGGGACTATGCAGGGGGCCTTATGACCGACTGGGGGGTACACCTGATCGACTACGCCCTGTTCGGCATGAAGGCCGAAACCCCCAGGACGGTGATGGCATCTGGCGGGAAATTTGCCTATGCCGACGACGCATCAGAGACCCCGGATACCCTCCAAACCGTTTATGAATTTGATGGCTTCAACCTGCTGTGGGAGCATGCCACGGGTATTGACGGGGGAAATTTCGGCCGCAACCACGGAATTGCCTTTGTCGGGAATAACGGCACCCTGGTGCTGGACCGGGGCGGATGGGAGGTGATCCCGGAATCGGAGCATGAAAGCTGGCGGCAGTTGCCGGACCAGCCCAAAACGGAAGCAGTCCCGCTGCGACGGGCCGAAGGAAGCGGGCTGGACCTCCACACGGCGAACTTCATCGAGGCGGTACGGGGCCGGGATGCCTCCATCCTGCGGGCGCCTATCGAGGTGGGATTCCATGCGGCCCGGGTATCGCACATGGGCAACATCGCCTACAAAACGGGTCGTAAACTCGACTGGGATGCTGCCCGCGGGCGGTTTGCCGACGAGGATGCACACCGGTTAACCCGGGCTTCCTATCACAATGGGTGGGAGTTGAAGTGAATTTAGCCAGCAGCCCTTTTCAGGTTGCGGTGAAATTCAGCCTCCCATTGCTGATGTCTTTTTCTGGCTTCACGCACGTAGGACGAACCGGTTATCAGCCCGATAATCCAGTCATTGAACCAGGAAAACGGGGGGCGGAAGGGTCGCAGCACGTCTAACAGCAAAACCACCCTGGGGCTATCAGAATCATTCCACACCTCATGTTCGTAGGTATCGTCGAAGACCACCACTTCACCTGGTTTCCAATTATAGAGCTGGTCTTCGACCCGCATGCGGCAGGTACCCGGTTTGCCGGGTATGATCAGGCCCAGGTGTGAGCGGATAATCCCTTTAAAAAGGCCTTTGTGGGCCGGAATGTGCTTGCCGGGGGCGATCACTGAAAAAAAGGCGGTCTTCATGCCGGGGATCGATTCGAGCAACGCTGTTGTTTTGGGGCACAACGCGCAGTTCAACCGGGCTTTTTGCCCGAAGCCGTACAGAAAGAACGTTTTCCAGTTCTGGTCCTGATTCAGGACCTTTTGCTCCTGTTGTATATCCTGTATGGCGGGCAGGTACTGCTGCAAATTACTCAGGGCCTCAAATTCGTCCCTGACCTTGGCCCAATTTGCTTCAAGCGTAGCGACCCAGTCAAAATCAGCCCTGCCAAATACAGGCTTATCGGGTACTTCGGCATGACGGGCCAGTACTTCGCCGGCTTTGAGGAGGGTGGGACGGAAAACGTTGAATTTGATCCACTCGCGACTTTGCAGGAATAAATTTTTCATACACCGATAACCTTAGAGTGCTGGATGGCCATATTACCGACCCCTAGGCAGGTAGCATGCACGGGCACCTTTCAAGATAAACCAAAGGCGCAATAGTGTTAATGATATTGATCAGGTCGCAGTGCAAAGCGGGGGGAAGGAATTGGGAAATTTGATCTCAGGCAGCCAGGGGGACTTGGCGCAGGGAGGAATTTTTGCATGCCGGGAATCCCCCGCCCCCGCCCCCGGGAACCAAGTCACGCCAGCCTGATGCAATGGGCTATCAGGATACCGGTAGGGGAATGCCCCATTTCCCCGGCCGAAAAACAGGGCCGCATCCTGCAAGGCCCAATTCGTC
>DATIPV010000525.1:0-4714 GCA_035471525.1 Robiginitalea sp. | reverse complement strand
GCATCTGATAGGGTCCTTTTTGAAAAGCATGCGGATGGACCTGCATAAAAGGTATACCGCAGCGATGCTGAATACCGGGAATATATTTACGGCTCGGCCGACGCGGTGGGCCTCATGTGCCTCTGCGTCTTTGTAAAAGGCGATTCGGAACGGTACCAGGAGCTCAGGGAATCGGCCATGGCTTTGGGATCGGCCTTCCAGAAAGTGAATTTTTTACGCGACCTGAAGGCCGATTACGACGGGTTGGAGCGCACCTATTTCCCGAACACAAACCTGCTGGAGCTCGACGAGAATTCCAAAGCCCGTATCGTTGCGGAGATACAGGAAGACTTCCAAAAAGGCTATCAGGGGGTGATACGCCTTCCTGGCGATTCCAAATTCGGGGTCTACATGGCCTACCGCTACTACAACCGGCTGCTGCATAAACTGCAGCGAACCCCTTCGGTGGAAATACGGAATGCGCGCATTCGGGTGCCGAATTACGAGAAAGTCGGGCTGCTGGCCCGTTCGTATGTGAAATATCGCTTAAATTTGGTGTGATTTATGGAATGGCTCTATTGGATAGCGGTTTTTCTGGCAACCTTTTGCTTCATGGAATTCATGGCGTGGTTTACCCATAAGTTCATCATGCACGGCTTCCTGTGGTCTCTTCACCGCGACCACCACAAAAAGGATCACGGTTCCTGGTTCGAGCGCAACGACGCCTTCTTCCTGTTTTATGCCGTGGTAAGCATGTCGTTCATCGGGCTGGCCGTTTACCGTGACTTTTGGCCCGGCTGGCCAATCGGCCTGGGCATCCTGGCTTACGGCATCGCGTATTTCATCGTCCACGATATTTTTATTCACCAGCGCTTCAAGCTCCTGCGAAATGCGAACAACTGGTACGCGCGCGGCATAAGGCGGGCACATAAAATGCATCACAAGCACCTGGGCAAGGAAGACGGGGAGTGTTTCGGGATGTTGCTGGTACCCTTCAAATATTTCCGGAAGCAGTCCTGACCTTACTGTCGGAGCAGTTCGTCGAGCAGGGCCCTGACCTTTCGGGTATCCCAGTCGGCCATCCCTTCCTGGGCCACCACCACATAGCCTTTTTTATCGATCAGGTACGACCGGGGCGGGTCCTGTACCGAAACCGGGGACGGCTCTCCTATGATCAGATAGGTAACCGGGAAGGTAAAGCCGTTTTCGGCCATAAAAGCCTCCACAGGGGCCCGTTCCTCGTCGGTGATCAGGTAGAAGTCTACCCGGTCGCCGTAGTCGTTATACAGGGCCTGCAATCCTTTGAGCTCCGGCAGGCAGGGAAGGCGCCACGAAGCCCAGAAATCGATTAGCACCACCTTTCCTACGGAGCGGTCGAAATTAAAGAACTCCCATTGCGGGTCTTTGAGCTGCCATTGGTAGGTGCCGATCGGCTCGCGCCGGTCCTCGGCGATGACTTCGGGGGAATAAGCGAACAACTGCATAAGCCATATTTTCGAGTAGTGCCCGAGGGGGGTCACAAAAAAGGAAAGCACAAAGGCGATCAGCAGCAGGTTCAGCAAGGTCTTTTTCCGGTTCTTCATATGCGGGCTACTGCGTAAAAAAGCCCCCGGAAAATGCGGGGGCTTTTTGGGTTAGGTCCTTCAGGCATTTTCCTTCTTGATCAGGTTCAGGGCCGATCCCTCCCGGAACCACGATATCTGGGTGGCGTTGTAGGAGTGGTTGGCCCGGATCACATCCTTACTGCCGTCGGCATGCACTGCTTCGATGGTGAGCGGCTTATCCGGGGCAAAGGAATCGATGTCCACAAAGTTGAAGGTATCGTCTTCCCGGATCTTGTCGTAGTCAGCCTCGTTGGCGAAGGTGAGCGCCAACATCCCCTGTTTTTTCAGGTTGGTCTCGTGGATACGGGCAAACGATTTCACCAGCACGGCCGCCACGCCCAGGTGACGGGGCTGCATGGCCGCGTGTTCGCGCGAGGAGCCCTCCCCGTAATTGTGGTCGCCCACGACCAGGGTCTTAATCCCCTTTGCCTTGTAGGCCCTTTGGGTATCGGGCACGCCACCGTACTGGCCGGTTAGCTGGTTTTTGACAAAATTCGTTTTCTTGTTGAAGGCATTCACGGCCCCGATGAGCGTGTTGTTGGCAATGTTGTCGAGGTGGCCCCGGTACCGGAGCCAGGGACCTGCCATGGAAATGTGGTCGGTGGTACACTTGCCAAAGGCCTTTATGAGCAGCTTCATGCCGCTCAGGCTCTCCGGTTTGATGGGTTCGAAGGGTTCCAGCAATTGCAGCCGCTCCGAATGGGGGTCTACCTTCACCACCACGCTGCGGCCGTCTTCCCGGGGCGCGATATAACCGGCATCTTCCACGGCAAATCCTTCCGGGGGCAATTCGTAGCCCCGGGGTTCGTCGAGCCTTACTTCCTGCCCGTCCTCGTTGATAAGGGTATCGGTCATCGGGTTGAAATCGAGGCGGCCCGCAATGGCGATGGCGGTCACCAGTTCGGGAGAGCCCACGAAAGCCAGGGTGTTCGGGTTCCCGTCGGCCCGCTTGGCAAAATTCCGGTTAAAGGAATGCACAATGGTATTGCGCGGTCCTTCGGATGCCTTGTCGCCGTAGCGGTCCCACATCCCGATACACGGCCCGCAGGCGTTGGCAAATACGGTGGCACCAATGCTGTTGAAGGCGTCGATGAAGCCGTCGCGCTCGATGGTGTACCGCACCTGTTCGGAGCCCTGGGTAATGGTGAAATTCGCCTGTGTCTTCAATTTCTTGTCGGCTACCTGACGTGCCAGGGAAGCGGCACTGGAAATATCCTCGTAGGAGTAGTTGGTACAGGAACCTATCAGGCCGTATTCCACTTTCAGGGGCCAGTCGTTCGCGCGTGCTGCCTCGGCCATGCGGGAGATGGGCGTGGCGAGGTCGGGTGTAAACGGCCCGTTCAGGTGAGGTTCCAGGGTATTCAGGTCTATCTCGATGAGCTGGTCGAAGTATTTCGCCGGATCGCGATACACTTCCGGGTCGGCTGTGAGGTGCGGGGCTACGGCCCTGGCGGCATCTGCCACGTCGGCCCGCCCGGTGGCCCGAAGGTACCGGTCCATGGAATCGTCGTACCCGAAGGTCGACGTGGTGGCCCCCACCTCGGCGCCCATGTTGCAAATAGTGCCCTTGCCCGTACACGACATGGAAGTGGCACCTTCCCCGAAATACTCGATAATGGCCCCGGTGCCTCCCTTTACCGTGAGGATATCGGCAACCTTGAGGATCACATCCTTGGGTGCCGTCCAGCCTTTCAGCTTTCCGGTAAGCTTCACCCCAATCATCTTGGGGAACTTCAGTTCCCAGGCCATGCCGGCCATCACGTCCACCGCATCGGCCCCGCCGACGCCGATGGCGATCATGCCCAACCCGCCCGCATTCACGGTGTGCGAATCGGTACCGATCATCATGCCGCCCGGAAAGGCGTAGTTTTCCAGGACCACCTGGTGGATGATCCCCGCCCCCGGCTTCCAGAAACCAATGCCGTATTTATTGGAAACCGATTCCAGGAAGTCGAATACTTCATTGCTGGTTTTGTTGGCGCGTTCCAGGTCCTTTTCAGCCCCTGCCCTGGCCTGGATCAGGTGATCGCAATGAACCGTGGTCGGCACGGCTGCCCTGGGCTTGCCGGCGTGCATGAACTGAAGCAGCGCCATCTGGGCGGTGGCATCCTGACAGGCTACCCGGTCGGGCGCGAAATCCACGTAATCCTTCCCCCGGGCGAAAACGGTGCCGGCAGTGCCGTCCCACAGGTGTGCATACAAAATTTTCTCCGCCAGGGTGAGCGGCCTTCCGACCAGCTCCCGGGCTTTGTCGACCCGCCCGGGCATGGCCTGGTAGACCTTTTTGATCATGTCTATATCGAATGCCATTGTGAAAAGTGATTTTCGGAATTAGCGTAGCTCCAAAAGTACTAAAATCGGCAGGGAATTAAAACAAAACTGCCCCGGCATTCGGCCAATTTGCGAATTCGGCAATTCCGGGGACAGGGGCGGGCCCGTACCGGAATCCCGTACGGCCGCCCGTTGCCGCCAACGCCCTTGATGCAGGGGTATGCAGCAGGCGCTGATTTAAGTCATTGATCGTGAATAGGGTGGTTCATAAGTTTCGTTCATCGAACTTTCATGCCTTTCAAAGAAGATGTAATTTTGTGTGGCGTATTCATACTACTTTTAAAGGCCTTAAAATCTTATCTGAAAATGAAAATTCTCTCAAGAACCCTGCTGATTTTGCTGATGTCGCTTGCCCTGGGCTGCAGCAAAAGCGAAGATGCCGACGTGAATAACCCGAGCGGCAACGACCCGGGTCCGGATCCGGACCCCGTGGAACTGGTGACCTATAACCTTACGGCTGTAAACAGCTCAGGAGCCGCCGGCACCGCGAAGCTGATCCGCAACGACGACGGCACGGCCACCATCTACATCGAACTGACCAGTGCCCCGGCAGGATTGCATCCGGCAGCCGTGCACGAAAACAGCCTGGAAGAGGGCGGGCCCATCGCCATTACCCTGAATGCCTGCGAGTGCCTGATCAGCGAAACGGTGATCACCCAGCTCGACGACGGCACGGCCATCACCTTCGACCAGTTGATGGTCTTCGACGGCTATATCAACATCTACCAGGGCTCGGAGAGCATGGACACCATTATCGCCCAAGCCAATATAGGCTCGAACGCGTTCTGACGCTTCGGGTT
>DATIPV010000524.1:0-6296 GCA_035471525.1 Robiginitalea sp. | reverse complement strand
TTTTATCCATTTCTACCAGCTCATCGATGTGCTTATTATTGACGATGTGCAGTTCTTTTCAGGTAAATCGGGCACCCAGGATGTGTTTTTCCACATTTTCAACCACCTGCACCAGAACGGCAAACAGGTGATACTGACCTCCGACAAGGCGCCGGTAGACATGCAGGACATCGAGCAGCGATTGCTTTCGCGCTTCAAATGGGGCCTTTCGGCAGAACTTCAGAGCCCGGACTACGAAACGCGGGTCAGCATTCTGCGCAACAAATTGTACCGCGACGGGGTGGAAATGCCCGAAGAGATCATCGATTATGTGGCCAAGCATATCAAAACAAACATCCGGGAGCTGGAAGGGGCCATTATTTCGCTGATCGCCCAGTCTTCCTTCAATAAAAAGGAGGTTACCCTCGACCTGGCGCAACTGGTTGTCGAAAAATTCGTCAAGAACACCAAACGGGAAGTATCCATCGATTACATCCAGAAGGTCGTTTCGGATTATTTCGAAATGGATGTGGCCACGCTGCAGTCCAAAACCCGCAAGCGGCATATCGTGCAGGCCCGCCAGCTGGCGATGTTCTTCGCCAAGAAATTCACCAAGGCCTCCCTGGCCAGCATCGGTTCCCAGATCGGGAAACGCGACCACGCCACCGTGCTGCACGCCTGCAAGACGGTAGACAACCTGGCCGAGACGGACAAGCAGTTCCGCAAGTACATCGACGACCTAACCAAGAAATTTTCGTAAACGGCCATGCCTGTCAGGGTGCTCATGGTTTGTCTGGGGAATATCTGCAGGTCTCCCCTGGCAGAGGGTATACTCGCCCACTTAACCGACCCGGCGACGTGCGCAGTGGATTCGGCCGGAACAGCCGGTTACCATGTGGGCCACCCGCCAGACCCCCGGTCTATAGAGGTGGCGGCCACCCATGGCATCGATATCAGCCGGCAGCGCTGCCGCCGGTTCGAACCGACCGATTTTGAGCGCTTTGATTATATCTTCGCCATGGACCGGGAGAACCTGGCAAATATCCGGCGGCTCGCCCGCAACAGGGACGAGATACAAAAAGCATCGCTCCTGCTCGAGGCGGCCGGAATTGGCCCGCTGGATGTACCCGATCCGTATTACGGGGGGGCGGAAGGGTTTGAGGAGGTCTACGGCCTGATCCTCAGGGCCTGCGAGCAAATCCGCCAGAACCTGATCCGAAACTAGCCCCAACGCATGGACGCCCTAAACGATTCGTACGGAAAACTCTATCTGATACCTGCCCTGCTGGGGGAAACCGAGCCCCTGGAGGTGTTGCCCCTGAGCATAAAAAGGACCGTGGAGGGCCTGCAGCATTTCATCGTGGAGAACGAACGCAGCGCCCGGCGGTTCATCAAAAAGCTCACCCCCCGCAAATCGCAGGATCAATTGGTTTTATCCCTGCTGAACAAGTTCACCGAGCCGGAGCTTCTGCCCGAATATCTGCAGCCCTGCCTGAAAGGGGTTTCCGTGGGGGTTTTGTCGGAAGCCGGATGCCCGGCCATAGCCGATCCGGGCGCGGTTATCGTTCAACTGGCGCATCAGAAAGGGATACAGGTAGTTCCCCTGGTAGGGCCCTCCTCGATTCTGCTGGCACTGATGGCAAGCGGCCTGAACGGGCAGAGCTTTGCCTTCAACGGCTATCTGCCCATAGAGGCGCCGGAACGGCGCAAACGTCTCAGGGAACTGGAGAAGCGCTCTGCGGAACTGGGACAGTCTCAGCTCTTTATGGAAACGCCCTACCGGAACGACAAGTTGTTTGCCGAACTCCTGCAGGTCCTCCGGAAGGATACCCGGCTTTGCGTCGCGGCCGATCTCACCCTGAAATCGGAATACATCCGTACCCGGCGCATAGCGGAATGGAAAGGACAGGAACCCGAGCTGAACAAACGCCCGGCTATTTTTATCCTGCTGGCCTGAAGTCGGACCAGACAGCTTAGGGGCATCGGCCGCTTATCGGATAAACTCCACCTTGGGGTTTTTGACCGGCGAAATAGTCGAGATATCGTACCCCCTGAATTTTTTGAGGTAATAGGCAATGGTGGTGCCATAGGCATCCTCAACGTCGAGGTCTCCCCCCGACCGCAGGTATTTCTTGACATTGCCGGCCCCGGCCAGGTGTGCTGCGGCCAGGATGCCCGATTCGGTCACTTCGATGCCTTTGATGCGCTTGCCCTCAAACCTCGGGATGTCGCGGCGCAAAATCCATTTGTTGCGGGCCAGATTGGTGGCAAAGGCTTTTTCCTGCAGCTCGGGCGTCATAAGGAACTGGGAGGCGTTGTATACGCCCATGAGTTGCAGGGTGCCGATTCCGAACTGGTATTTTCCCAGGTAACCCAGGGTATTGGTGGTAAAATAATTTCCTCTTGATTCCTTAAAAGCCAGGGCCTCCCGAAAGCCGATATAGGACAGGCCTATAAAAGGCGGTCTGGCATAGACAGGGGCTGTTTGCTGGGGAAGAACCGTATGGGGCAGGGCCGTAGCTTCGGATACGCGCAGCGATTCGGGAACGCCCCGGGCAGTGCGGCCGCGGGAATCCAAATTGAAGCTGGCGAAGACAAAGATCATGATCAGAGGACTCAGAAAACTAATCCATCTTCTCATATAGTTGTTTTCTTAAGACTTACAGTACCCGGGGGGTTCTTGCTTAAATTTCTCAGGACAAAGATAGGGCCGTCGGAAGGTGGAAGTGCAAATATTTTCTTAAAATGAGCATTTTACCGGATAAACGGATCAAAAAACAGGATAAACTGCCTATCGATTTATTTTTTGAGCGTTGAGCCATCGGATGTATTGTGCCTTATTTCGGTTGTGCTGCGTAAGGGTTTCCGCAAAGAGGTGGTAGCCAAAGTTAGACGTATCTGCCACAAAGTAGAGGTAGTTGTGCCGTTCGGGGTCCAGCACGGCATCGACTGCCGAGATGTCGGGCATAAAGATCGGACCCGGGGGCAGGCCGGCGTACTTATAGGTGTTGTAAGGGGAATTTAGCTGGAGGTCGCGGTACAGGACCCGCCGGATAACCGTGTCAAAATTGCCGCTTTCTTTTTTCAGGGCAAAAATAACCGTGGGGTCGGCCTGCAGGGGGATCCTGCGGCGCAGCCGGTTCAGGTAGACCCCTGCCACCCTGGGGCGCTCGTCTGCCTTGGCGGTTTCTTTGTGCACGATGGATGCCAGGGCTATAACCTCGGCCGGGCTCAGGCCCAGCTTTTCGGCTTTCTGGCGGCGGCCGTCCGTCCAGAACCGCTCGTACTCCTGCAGCATTCGGGCCCTGAACTCCGGGGCCGAAGTATTCCAGAAAAATTCATAGCTGTTGGGAATGTACGGCACCAGGGCCTGATCGGCGGTCAGGCCGTGTTCCCCGAGAAAGGCAGGGTCTGTAATGGCGCTGAGCAATGCAAGGCTGTCTGCCTCGAGCTGAGAGGCGATGCGGCCGGCCAGGGCTTCAGGGGTTTCCTGGTTGTTGAAAGAAACCCGCACCGGGGTATTGCGGCTGCGCAGCGCATTGACCAGCTCGTTGTTGTTCATCCCTTTGTCCAGGGGGAACCTGCCGGGCCGGATATTTCCGGTGTATTTTTTTCGTCTTGCCACGGCCTCAAAGGTTTCGGGGTCTTTGAGCAGGGGGCGCAGCTGTTCGCTCACCTCCTCGTACGTTGCCCCGGTGCGTATGTACACAAAGGCCTGCTGGTTCTCGAAAGCCGTGTTCGGACTGAAGAAAGCGCGGTAAACCATAAAGGCGAACGCCCCTCCCAGCAAAAGCCCCAGCAGGGCGACCATCAGCAGTATCCGCTTAATGTACATCGGGCCGTATTTTCTGAAACACGATTTCGTTTTCGAAGCCGGTTGCCGTGCATATCCAGTCTTCCCGGGTCCCGGTCTGGCGGAAACCCTGTTTTTGGAAGAGGCGCAGGCTGGCCGCGTTGGACTGCCCCACCCCAGCATATACCTGGTGGAGGCCCAGCACCCCGAAGCCGTATTCGCAGATCAGGGCGAGGGCCTCGCTTCCGTAGCCCTTCTTCCGCGCCTGGCCCTCGGCGATCACGATGCCGATCCCGGCCCTTTGGTGGCGCGGGTCAAAGTCGAAGAGGTCGATCAGCCCCACACACGCACCCTCGTGCGTGCAGATGGCCATCCGGAGTTGCTTCACCTCGTAAATGTCGCGGTGTGCCCCGTCGAGATACTGCCTGAGGATCTTTTTTGAATACGGGGCAAGCGTGCCGCTTACTTCCCATATGGCCGGGTCGTTTTCCAGCACATACAGAAAATCGAGGTCTTCCGGCTCCAAAGCCCGCAGGTATATTTTTTTTCCGCTCAGACGAATCATAGCCACTCCCCTTTGTACACCATTTCGGCCGGGCCGGTAAGCCAGATGTCGGTATACCGTCCGGGCGCAGCCTGCTCAAACCGCACCTGAAGGTCGCCCCCCCGGGTTGCCACGCGAACCGCGGGTTCGGTTAACTTCCCGCCCTCGTATAGTGCCAGGGCAGAGGCCGTTACCCCGGTGCCGCAACTGTAGGTTTCGTCTTCCACTCCGCGCTCGTACGTGCGAACCCGCAGGCTGTCCGGCCCCAGGACTGCCACAAAATTTATATTGCTGCCTGCCTGCCCGTAGATGCCGTACCGCAGGCGTTTGCCCTCGTTGGGCACGTCGAAGCCGTCGAGCCCTTCCACTTCCTGTACATGGTGTGGCGAGCCGGTATTCAGGAAGCTGTAATGGGGCTTGGTCCTTATTTCGTGCACATCGGCCATCTGCAGGGAAACCCGATCGCCCTCCAGGCGGGCGCGGTGTGTTCCGTCGACCGCCATAAAAGTGCAGGATTCCCCGATTATGCCCAGAAAAGCGGCAAAGGCAACCGCACAGCGCCCCCCGTTGCCGCACATGCTGCCCTCCCGGCCATCGGCATTGAAATAGGTCATGCGGAAATCGGCCTCCGGGTCTTTCTCGATCAGGATCAGGCCGTCGGCACCGATCCCGAACCTCCGGTGGCAGAGGTCGGAAATAAGACTGGCTTTCTTTTTGGGAAAATGGTGGTCCCGGTTGTCGATAACGACAAAATCGTTGCCCGTGGCCTGGTATTTATAGAAAGTAGCTTTCATGGGACCCTACAAAGATACATTTTAATCAGGGCGGCCGGGCTGTTAAATGGACGTTAAACCAAAATTATTTGGGCCCGAAACTTTTAATTTTAACAATCAAAAACCCACCTTCATGAAGCGTTTGACAGGACTCTTTCTGATGGCGCTCGCTTCCGGCGCCGTAACCCTGGGAGCCTATAAGCTCTTTTTCGAGCCGAAGGCACCCGCGTATTATTTGCAGGAAAACACCCTCCCGGTTTTTCAGACCAGCGCGCCGCGGCCCGATATCTACGGAACCGCTGCCAACAATCCCGATTTCACCGTGGCGGCCGAAAATTCGGTAAACGCCGTGGTACACGTAAAAAACCTCACGCTGAGCCGCGGGTCGGGAGGCCTGCTCGAGTTCCTGTACGGCTATGAGGAACGGGCGCGCCCTCAGATCGGAACCGGATCTGGGGTGATTATCTCCCCCGACGGGTTTATTGTGACCAACAACCATGTGATCGCCCATGCGAGCCAGCTTACCGTAACCCTGAACAACAACAAGATTTACGAGGCTTCGGTGGTCGGAACCGACCCGAATACCGACATCGCCCTGCTCAAGATAGAAGCCGATCGGCCCCTGCCCTACCTGGCGTTCGGGGATTCCGACAACCTGCGGCTCGGGGAATGGGTGCTGGCCGTGGGCAACCCCTTTAACCTGACCTCTACCGTAACGGCCGGCATAGTCAGCGCCAAGGCGCGCGATCTGGGCCGCAACCAGTCCTTCATCCAGACCGATGCCGCCGTAAACCCCGGAAACAGCGGGGGCGCTCTGGTAAACACGAACGGCGACCTGATTGGGATTAACACAGCCATCACCTCCCAAACCGGCGCCTATATCGGCTACTCCTTCGCCGTGCCCAGCAACATCGCCCGGAAGATCGTCGAAGATATCCTGGAATACGGCGACGTGCAGAAAGGAGTGCTGGGCATCGAGGCCCCCAGGCTCAACACCCCCTATTCCCGCGAAAATGGCCTCGACGAGATTGACGGGGTCTATGTGGACGGGGTGGAAGAAGATTCCGGGGCCGAGCAGGCCGGGTTGCAACGCGGCGATATCATCCACAAGATAGACGAGATCCAGATCAGGAAATTCGCAGACCTGGTAGGCTACATCTCCACCAAAAGGCCCGGCGATCAGGTGCAGGTTACCGTGGAGCGCGAC
>DATIPV010000523.1:0-10241 GCA_035471525.1 Robiginitalea sp. | reverse complement strand
TCCGGCGCTTTTTGGGTACTGTTTTTCCTCAGGGGTTTACCGACCAGGAAACGTAGAAGAGCGATCCCACGGCTCCCGTTCCAATGGCCGAGAAATATTCCTCTCCCAGGATGTTGGATCCGCCCACCTTGAATACCGATTTCATGGAAGGCACGGTATAGTTGATCTGGGCATCCAGCACGCTGTACGAGGGTATCTCCCCATCGGCAAAGGTGGCCTGCCAGAAGTAGGAATCGCTCCAACGGTAGTTGACGTTAAATCCAAAGTTCTTAAACAGCTCGGTGTTGCCGAAGGAAGCCTTCACCTTGTGGTTGGGCGAGTTGAAGTTCGTCCTGAAATCGGGGAAGGCCGCCTGGTCGAAGTCCTGCTCCATATAGGTGTAGTTGGCCCCGATGTCGAAGTTTCCGAAGATCTTGGCATCCACCCCGACGGTTACGCCGTAGGATTCAATGTCGACCAGGGAGTTCGTATAATTCTGGTAGGGGAAATAGTCGCCATTCTGCAAGGCCAGCAGGGAAAGCCCGCCGTCCCCGGCCTGCCCGTAGAAAGGCACCAGAACCGTAGTATTCGAAATAAAGTTCTTATACTGGTTGAAATAACCGCTGAGGTCGATAGCTATGCGGCCGAACTGCGCCCGGTAACCGGCTTCGTAAGCGGTAATTTCCTCCGGCTTAACCAAGGGGGTCTCCACGGCTGTTGGCGCACCCGCCAATACTGAGGCCAGGGAATAGGAATTATCGTAAGCGGAGCGGCCCACCACGGTGGCCTGGGTCTGGCCGGTCAGCGTTTGTCCGGAAGCGCTCAGCGGGAACTGGCGCACGTCGCGGTCCAGGTTGGTCGGGGCAGAACCCACCAATACGGCACGTCCTGCATTCAAACCGATAAAGAGGTCCTGGGTAGTCGGGTTCCGGAAGCCCTGCTGCACCGATACGCGCAGGTTGTGGTTGCGCTTGGATCCCAGGGTTCCGAGCAGGGATGCCCGGGGCGAGAAAAAGCCGTCAAAGAACTCATTCTTGTCGTAACGCACCGAACCGGTGAATTTCAGGCGGTCGTCCGCAAACTTCTTCTGAACCTGCAGGTAGGCCCCGTATTCATTATAGGTTATAGGGCCGTCGACATCCGTGAAGATCGTGCCGCTGGAATTCAGTTCATACTCCCGGAAAGAACCGCCAATCTGGATGTCGGCCACCTCGGAAGTGAGGTGGCTGAAGTTATAGTTGGCGTCTACGTGGCGGAATTTGGTGTTGTCGATAAACTTGGCGCCGGTGGTAAAGTCCCCGTCGGCAATAATCCGGTTAAAGGCTTTTTTGAACTGGGGGGACCCGGGTTCATAGCGACCCTGGTCGGCCGCTGCGCGTGCAAAGGCGTGGGCCGTGTCGTCGTCGAGCTGGATGCCGGTTCCAATCCCCAGCTTGGCCCCGATAAAGGTTTGGGCGTAATCGGTGAACCACTGCAAATCTGACTTCCAGGCACGGTTGACGTTTATGGCTGCGAAACGCGTGTCATACGAATTACCGGCGCCCTCAGATGTAATGTAGCCGCGGACAAAAAAGTTGTTGTTGCGGATTTCCAGCTTATGCTGCTGCATGGTAAAATCGCGGATGGCATACCGGTTGGCGCCCTGGTAAATCGTATTACCGCGACCTATCCGTCCGTTGTAAATGATCTCAAAATCATCAGCAAAAGGCCGGTAGTAAGCCGAGAAATCGGTCTTGACGCTCTGGGCGCCATAATTTAACATGTCGGCTTCCTGGTAGCCGGTACGCGAAACGGTGGCAGAACCTACAGTTCCTGAAGGCAGGCCGGCCAGGGCGTCGAAATTCAGCAGGGTGCTCACCTCGTCGCCATACACGTTAAGGCCGTCGTAAGCAGGGTGCGAGCGGGTCCGACCCGGGTTGCTCAAATCGACAGTGTTGTTGGCATGCCAGTCCTCGCCCTGCAGGAAAGAGAAGTTGGCCTTAATGGCAAACTTGTCGCTGAAGGCATGGGCCGCCCGAATGCCGAAATCGTAGTATTGGTTGTCCCCGGCGGCCTCCTGAGAGGTGATCCCGGTTTTGAAATAGGTGCTGATCCCCTGATAGTCAAACGGGCTCTTGCTGGTCATGAACAGGATGCCGTTAAAGGCCCCGGCGCCGTAAAGCGCAGAGGAAGCACCCGGGAGGATTTCAATGCTCTGAACTTCCAGTTCCGACATCCCCACCAGGTTCCCCAGCACGAAGTTAAGTCCGGGGGCGGTGTTGTCCATCCCGTCTACCAGCTGCATGAAGCGGGTGTTGGCGAAAGTTGCAAAGCCCCGTGTGTTGATGGAGCTGAAAGTAAGGCTGTTCGTGTTGATGTCGACCCCTTTAAGGTTTTGCAGGCCCTCATAAAAGGAAGGGGCTGTGGTGCCTCGAATTTCCCTGAGGCCAAAACGTTCCACGGAAACCGGAGATTCAAAAATCCGTTCCGGGGTTCGTGAAGCCGAGATTACGACTTCGTCCAGAAAGGTCTGCGCCTCGGAAAGGGTAATGGCCAGGGTCTGATTGTTGGCCGTAACCGCCACAGTGGTCTCCGCAAAACCCAGGCTGGTTAGTTTCAGTTCAAAAGGCGGCATCTCAGACGTTTCCAAAACAAATTTCCCTTCGAGGTCGGTACTCGTTCCAACGGTTCTTCCGACGATTACCACGTTGACACCCGGCACGGGTTCCCCATTGGTATCGCTAACGGTTCCGGAAACTACGGTTTGTACAAATCCTCCCACACTCAGAAAGAGCGCAGAAACAAGCAGAAGTGTTCTCATTCGATCAATTCGTTTTTTCGGGTTAGTTCTATAGAACAAGATACCAAATTTTTCAGACAGGTCATGAAAAATCCTCAAAATTATGCGTGCATAATAATAAGATGCTAAGAGATGTGGCCTCCCAATGCGATATCCGAAATGCGGCAATGGAAGGCGGCATAAGAAAATTCCCGGATTTCCGAAGATTCCGGGGATTTATTAGGGTGTTGTATCCGGGTAAAGATGCCGGGCGGGAAACGGGCCTCGGCCCGTTGTGCGAAACCACAGGGTTCTTTATTCCACCGTAACGGATTTGGCCAGGTTCCTGGGCTGGTCCACATTGCACCCCCGCATCACCGCAATATGATAGGACAGCAATTGCAGCGGAATGGTGGTGAGCAGGGGCGAAAGGCTCTCTGAACACTCGGGGATTTCCACGACGTGGTCGGCCAGATCGCACACCTGTTCGTCTCCCTCGGTGACAATGGCGATAATTTTGCCTTTCCGGGATTTGATTTCCTGGATGTTGCTGACAACCTTCTCGTAATGCCCCTTTTTGGTGGCGATTACGATAACGGGCATATGCTCGTCAATCAGGGCGATGGGGCCGTGTTTCATTTCAGCCGCCGGGTAGCCCTCGGCATGTATGTAGCTGATTTCCTTGAGTTTCAACGCCCCTTCAAGCGCCACGGGGAAGTTGTAGCCCCGGCCCAGGTACAGGCAGTTGGGTGCGTCTTTGTACACGTCGGCGATAATCTCGACAAGCGGGTTGGTCTCCAGTACCTTGCTTACAAGGCTCGGGATAGACTCCATTTCCCTCAAGATCTCCAGGTACCGGTCTTCCGCTATGGTCCCTTTGGCCTTGGCCAGCTTCAGGGCTATGAGGGTGAGGACGGTGATCTGGGTGGTGAAGGCCTTGGTGGAAGCCACCCCGATCTCAGGGCCGGCATGCGTATAGGCCCCCGCATCGGTTTCGCGGGCAATGGAAGAGCCCACCACATTGCACACCCCGAAGACAAAGGCGCCCTTTTCCTTGGCCAGCTTGATCGCAGCAAGGGTATCGGCCGTCTCCCCGGACTGGGAAATGGCTATGAGCACATCCCGATCGGTGATAACCGGGTTGCGGTAGCGGAATTCGGAGGCGTACTCTACCTCGACCGGGATGCGGGCAAGGTCCTCAAAGATGTATTCGGCCACCAGTCCTGCATGCCAGGATGTGCCGCAGGCGGCAATGATGATCCGGTTGGCATCCAGGAAGCGATCGAGGTTCTGATCTATACCCGCCATGCGGATAATCCCCTGCTCGGCCAGAAGACGGCCCCGGAAGGTGTCCTTGATGGCGTGCGGCTGTTCGTAGATCTCTTTCAGCATAAAATGCTCATACCCGCCTTTTTCAATGGCTTCCAGGTTCATCTGAAGCTCCTGCACCAAAGGATAGGCCACGGCGTCGTCCTTGATCTTGCGAAGGCGTATTTCCTTGCCCAGGCGAACGACGGCCATCTCTTCGTCTTCCAGGTAAATGGCGTTGTTGGTGTATTCGATAAAGGGGGAGGCATCGGAGGCGATGAAGAATTCGTTCTCCCCCAGCCCAATGGCCAGCGGGCTTCCCAACTTGGCCACGACGATTTCGTCGGGCTTGGTCCGGTCGAACACGGCAATGGCATAGGCCCCTACCACCTGGTTCAGGGCAATCTGGACCGCTTTCCCCAGTTTTACCTCTTCTTTGTTCTTGACTTCCTCGATCAGGTTTACCAGCACCTCGGTGTCGGTGTCGGAATGGAATACGTAGCCGCGCTGGCCCAACTCCTTCTTGATCGACTCGTAATTCTCGATAATCCCGTTATGGATGATGACCAGGTCTCCGCTGTTCGAAAAATGCGGGTGTGAATTTACCTGATTGGGCACCCCGTGGGTGGCCCAGCGGGTATGTCCGATGCCCAGGGTACCCTCCAGCGGCATGGCCGACGATTTATCGCGCAGGTCGTCTACCTTGCCGGGGGTCTTGGTGAGGTTGATGGTATTGCCGTCGAAAAGGGCGATTCCGGCGCTGTCGTAGCCCCGGTACTCCAGTCGTTGCAATCCCTTGATAATGATCGGATAGGCTTCCCGGTGCCCGATGTATCCAACTATTCCACACATAGTACGTAAGTTTAAGAAATTGGGGGAATCGGGTTAAAATTACTGCATCTGGTCTTCGGTCCCCAAGAAAATCAGACCAATAGCATTATAAAAGCCACAAACGGCAGGCTCAGGGGTCGATCTGGGTGTAGTAAACCTCCAAAGCAAGCCGTTTCGGGTCGTCGATTGCCACGTTTGAACCCACCAGCACGGTACCCAGCGGGCAGATGTTTGCACTTACCGGCAATTTCTTACTGCCGCCTGCTCCGTCGGGAACCAGCGTTTCGGCCGAGCCGCTGATGCGGAGGTCGGGGGTAAGGGTGAGCCCCAGCCGGGCATTGGCAGAATCCCGGATCACGATATTGTTGATATGCTCGGTAATATTGATAGAGTACTTCACCCCCGAATCTCCCTCCTTCTGAAGGAATCCGTCGTAATTGAGGTATGCCCCGTAGGGGCTGTCGGAGGTGGTCGTTTCGGTAACCGGGTTGTAGAGCGGCCGGTTGTTTTCCGCGTTGTAGAGATACAACCTGGGCGGTTCCGCGACACCTCCGTCGCGGTCGAGGCGCTCCCGGTCTACATACAGCACCAGGTAGGCCGCATTGATGATCCAGTTTTTCTGCTTGATGCTGTTGATGATGTCCCCGCCGCCCAGGGCGTCGAAGAGGTCGATTTCCGCAAAAGTTCCGCCCCCGCCCTTCAGGTAGATGCGCGAAGCGTTGTCCTGGGAGGCCAGGGCTTCCTGTACCTCAGCCGGGTAATCGGCCTTTACGACCGTGTTTACCGCATTGCCCACCACTACCTGGGTGCCGCCGCCCCGCAGCAGGCGCAGGTCATAACGGCTTTTTTCCCGGGTGGTCCCCTCGGTTTCGTCTTTCCGGTCGTATTCGTAAAACACCGTAAGCCGGGCCCGGGTCAGATCAAACAGGATCATCATTTCCTCCTGGGCGGCCGGGGTAATACTCAGGTGCAGGCCGCGCAAAAAATTCTTGAAATTGGAATTGCTCAGCAATTCGTAACTCCCTTCCTTATCCAGAAAGTTTTGCTGGAAGAAAAGGGAATCCAGGGAAACCACGATCCCGGGAAGCAGGCGCTCGTCCACCGTTAAGGATTCATCGAGCTCCGTTTCGGGATCGTCTTCCTTGAAGGTGATGATGTCTTCGTCCGAGATGGTCACGGGGCCCTCGAACAGGACTTCCGCCGCGAAGTCGGGGGTCAGCGACTGGTTTGAGTAATTGAGGGGGATGCTTTGATATCCCGACTGCGGATCCAGGTCTTCCAGAAAGTACGTGGACTGTTCCACCTTGAAGGTAAAGGACTGGGTGCGGTCGCCGTAAATGCTGTCGAGGTCGCGGACTATCGGGTAGGTGTTCGACGGGGTGGAAGTGTCTTCCCCGTCGGGTGTGCCGTCGCCGTCGGTATCCGTGTTGAGCGGGTTGGTGCCCAGGGTGCGTTCCTGTGCATTGGTAAGGCCGTCCCCGTCGGAATCGTTCGTGGAATTGTCGGGTTCCGCGTCGAGCGCGTCTATGACCCCATCCGAATCGGAATCGGCCGAAGCGTCCTGGAAAAAGGGCAGGTACAGGCGCACCGAGGTAACCGTTTCATTCTCAGGGATGGCCTCGGGATCTGAATCTTCCACATCCTGGGGATAAATTCCGAAGACGGGATTCCCGATGCCGTCTGCCAATTGCACCTGAGTGGTGATCCGGCCTTCGCTGGTTCCGTAAACAGGGTGGTTCAATACTCCCAGCTGGTACAGGGGCAGCCGGTTGGTGGGGAAGGCCTCGATGGCCTTGTTGTAGGCAAAAACGTCGTAGACCGCCTTTCCTGTGGTAAAGGGCTCGTCGCTAACGACTCCTGACCCTATGGTGAGAGGATCCTGTTCACAGGACTCCGCCGCAAGTACCAGTACAACCCCGGCCATAACGGAGTGCAGGATTCGCTTCATGCTCATGGGCTTAGGTTAAGACTTCGGTATTGTAGAAATTCATGTACGCCTCTTCGAATTCCTGAATCGGCACGTAGGGCAATACCGGTTTTTCCAGCTTGGCAATGTGCTCCCGCAGCTCAGCGGGAATTTCTTCGGCGGCTAAGATAACGGCGTCCGAATTATCTATGGCTACTTTTAACAAATTATTGTAGGTAGGGGGCTGCAGCACGGCAACGCGTTCTGCAGGGATGTTGTCGAATATTATTTTCTGTGCCATTTCCTCGCTCAGCGTTCCCTCAAACCCTCTCCCGTATACCGAAAGGACGATCCGGCTGTCGGCGAAAAGGGGTTCGTCGGCGTAGTACTCCCGCAGGTATAGCGGAAGCATGGAAGCCATCCAGCCGTGAACATGGATGATATCGGGAGACCAGTTCAGCTTTTTGACCGTCTCGACCACGCCCTTTGCAAAGAAAATGGCGCGTTCGTCATTATCCGGAAACAACACCCCGTTCTCATCCGTAAAGGTGGCCTTGCGCTTGAAATACTCCTCGTTGTCTATGAAATACACCTGGATGCGTTCCCTGGGTATGGATGCCACCTTGATAATCAAGGGCATATCCATGTCGTTGATAACCAGGTTCATGCCCGAAAGCCGGATCACCTCATGCAGCTGGTGGCGGCGTTCGTTGATATTCCCGTACCGGGGCATAAAGATCCGTATCTGACCGCCGTTGCTGTTCACCATCCTCGGGGCTTCATAAGACATGAGCGAAACTTCATTTTCGGGGAGGTAAGGCACCAATTCAGACGATACAAACAATATCTTTTTCCCGTTCATAGGGGCGGATTTATTTTTGTGGTGGAAACGTAGCTGCAAAATTACAAAAATTATGCAGAATAGCCGTAATTATAGTAAGTTTGCACGCCATTTGCGGCACCTATGGAGTTGTTCAGAACCAAATCGGAAGTGGCGCTTTTCAGGCGTTCGCTCCGGGATTCAGAAAAGAGTCTCGGGCTGGTGCCGACCATGGGCGCCCTGCATCGGGGCCACCTCGAACTGGTTCGGCGAGCCCTTTCCGAAAACCAGGTGGCAATGGTGACCATCTTTGTGAATCCGACCCAATTCAACAACCCGGACGACCTGGCCAGATATCCCCGTTCTCTGGAAGCCGACCTGGCCCAGCTGGGGGGGGTGTCAGGCGATCTGGTCGTATTTGTGCCGGAGGTGCATGAAATGTACAGGGATCGGGTAGTTTCCCGGCCCTATGACTTTGACGGACTGGACGCTGTTATGGAGGGTGCCCACAGGCCCGGACATTTTGACGGGGTAGGCACCATTGTGGAAGCCCTGCTCGGCCTGATCCTTCCCGACCGCGCCTATTTCGGGGAAAAGGATTACCAGCAATTGCAGGTCATTCGAAAACTGGTTCAGAAGTGCGGCTTGCCGGTTGAAATCGTGCCCTGCCCCATTGTGCGCGAAGCAGACGGACTGGCCATGAGTTCGAGGAACGCGCTCCTCCCGCCGGCCCTCAGAAAAAAAGCCCCTTTCCTTCACAATTGCCTGCAGCTGGCGCATACCCGTTTTGGCACGAAAAGTGTTGCTGAAATCGTACAAGCCGTTCAGGAGGCGTTTGCGGCCGAGCCGGAGTTTGAACTGGAGTATTTTCAAATAGCCGATGCCGAAACCCTGGAGCCTGTGCGGCAGAAACAGAAAGACAGACAATACCGTGCTTTTGTGGCAGCCAGCCTTGGCGGGGTGCGGCTGATCGACAATATCGCCCTGAAGTAAATATCTTTGCCCCATGTTGATTGAAGTAGTCAAGTCGAAAATCCACCGGGTCAGAGTAACCGGCGCCGACCTGAATTACATCGGCTCGATAACCATAGATGAAGACCTGATGGACGCTGCCAACCTGATCCATGGCGAAAAGGTCCAGATCGTTAACAACAACAACGGGGAACGTCTGGAAACCTATGTTATCCCAGGACCCAGGGGCAGTGGGGAACTGACCCTGAACGGGGCAGCCGCCCGCAAGGTGGCGGTCGGGGATGTCCTGATCGTAATGGCCTACGCGTGGATGGAAGCGGCGGAAGCCAAGCGCTTCAACCCCGCCCTGGTATTCCCCAACGAAGACACCAATTTGCTGGACTGACAGTGCACGCCTCCCTCAAGAAAGCCCTGAAAGTAGGAGCCCCAATTGCCCTGGGTGTTTTCCTGATCTGGTACTCCTACAACATGACCTCCCCGGACGACCGCAAAATCATTTTGCGCTATATCCGAGAAGCAGACCTGTTTTGGGTGGGCATTTCCGTGATTATCGGGATCATGAGCCATATTTCCAGGGCGGTGCGCTGGAACTATCTGCTGGAACCCATGGGCTACCGGCCCAAGATCCGCAACAACATCCTGATTATCCTGATGGCCTACCTGGCCAACCTGGGGATCCCCCGTTCGGGCGAATTCCTAAGGGCCACTGCCCTGGCGACCTATGAGGGAGTCCCTTTCCAGAAAGGGTTCGGCACCATTGTTACCGAACGCGTGGTAGACCTGATCATGCTCCTGTTGATAATCCTGCTGGCCCTTTTCTCGCAAACCGAAATCATTCTCGGTTTCCTTTCCGAGAAAGGCCTTGGGCTCACGGCCAGCGCCCTGCTCCTGGTCGGGGGTGTCGCAGGCCTGTTCGTGTTCCGGGCTTTTCTGCGCAGGTCCGATTCCCGGATCGCGCACAAATTGCGGACGTTTATCCGGGGGCTCCTGGAAGGGGTGCTCAGCATTTTCAAGATTCGGAGAAAATGGGCCTTTTTGGGCCATACTTTTTTTATCTGGGGGGCCTACGTGGCTATGTTCTGGGTAATCAAGTTCACGGTGCCCGACACCCTCGGGCTCGATTTTGGGCAATTGCTGGTCGCTTTTGTCGCGGGGGCTTTTGCCATGACCGCCACCCCGGGAGGCCTGGGGCTCTACCCTATTGCCGTGAGCCAATCCCTGATGCTGTTCGGAATACATGCCACTTCGGGAGACGCCTTTGGATGGATCATGTGGATCGCTCAGACCCTCATGGTCTTCTTCTTCGGGGCAATATCTTTCCTGCTGCTGCCGTTATGGAACAGGAATAAATAGCGATTCCTCTCCAAATTCCTTTTTATGAGAAAAATCCTGTACGGGGTTATTGCATTGTTCTGCGCCCTGCCCGCAGGCGCCCAGGTCAAACGCGAGATATTCGAGTCTTTCAAGCTCCAGGAACGGCGTCAGGTGCAGTACTATATCCCGGAAGACTACAGTCCCGATAAATTGTACCCCCTGGTGATCGTGCTGGATGGGGAGCGCCTCTTCGACCAGGTGGTCACTATATCCAAATACTACAGCAAATACCAGGGTATGCCCGAAGTGCTGGTGGTGGGCATCGACCAGGAAGCCGGCGACCTGCGCTGGGA
>DATIPV010000522.1:0-6967 GCA_035471525.1 Robiginitalea sp. | reverse complement strand
CTGGGATACCTGCGCGACGCTTCCATCGCTTTCCCGTATCACACCATTCACGCCGACATCCGCAAGGGCACCATAGCCCTGTTCCTCTCGGAAATTTTAGCGCAGAGTATCCGGGAACAGGAACCGAACCAGGCCCTGTTCGGCTACCTTGAAAGCGCCTTGCAGTGGCTCGACCACCACGATCAGGTTGCCAATTTCCACATACGGTTCCTGCTCGGGCTGTCGCGCTACCTCGGATTTTATCCCGACCGGACCCTGGCAGGGGCCCCCTATTTCGACCTTGGCGAAGGCGCCTTTGTTCGCGAGCCCTCCCTGCACCCGGTGCTGAGCGGAGAGCTCCTGGGGTTTTTCAACCGCTTTTTGGAATCCGGGTTCGAAAACCTGGACCAGATCCGGATCGGACAGGCGCAGCGCCGGGAATTACTGCAGGCCCTGGTCGCCTATTACGGGATACACCTTCCCGGGTTCCGGGAACCCCGTTCCCTGGCGGTACTGGATGCCGTCTATTCCTGAACGGCTCAAAGGGCAGGGTTTCGCGGCAGGAGCCCCGGAGCCGGTTCTATCGCCCCCCGGTTTCACTTCTTACTCCAGAGGCAGGAATGCCGCGCCGACCCCCCGAAAGGCCGTCCCA
The DNA here is from genome assembly GCA_035471525.1 of Robiginitalea sp. Classification (GTDB taxonomy): domain Bacteria; phylum Bacteroidota; class Bacteroidia; order Flavobacteriales; family Flavobacteriaceae; genus Robiginitalea. Next base: position 6,336 of record DATIPV010000522.1, on the reverse strand, counting down.
ACTTTTCAGGCCCGATAGCGGTGGGTTTTTAGGGTAAAATCACTAATTTTGCGCTCTTTAAGAACTTTACCCGATGTCCAGGCGCCCATCGAAATTCAGCGAATACCCGCAGTTGGACCTGCCTCAGGTGGCCGATGAGGTCCTCCGTTTCTGGAAATCTGAACAGATTTTTGAGCGGAGCATCTCCAGCCGGGAAGGGGGCACCCCCTATGTCTTTTACGAGGGGCCTCCCTCGGCCAACGGCATGCCGGGCATCCATCACGTAATCTCGCGCACCATCAAAGACATTTTCCCCCGGTACAAGACCATGAAGGGGTATCAGGTAAAGCGCAAGGCGGGCTGGGACACGCACGGGCTGCCGGTGGAACTGGGGGTGGAGAAGGAATTGGGGATTACCAAGGAAGATATCGGCTCCAAAATCAGCATAGAGCAGTACAACGAGGCCTGTAAGAAGGCCGTTATGCGGTATACCGACGTCTGGAACGACCTGACCGAAAAAATCGGGTATTGGGTAGACATGGACGACCCGTATATAACGTACAAATCCAAGTACATGGAGACCGTATGGTGGCTGCTGAAACAGATCTACCAGAAGGGATTGCTTTACAAAGGGTACACCATACAACCGTATTCCCCCAAGGCAGGAACCGGCCTCAGCTCCCACGAACTCAACCAGCCCGGCACCTACCAGGACGTTACCGACACCACGGTAACCGCCCAGTTCGAGGTCCTGGGCGATACCCTTCCCGAATTCCTGAAGCAGGAATCCGGGACCATCTACCTGCTGGCCTGGACCACCACCCCCTGGACACTGCCCTCCAATACGGCACTCACCGTGGGTCCGGCGATCGATTATGTGCTGGTGGAAACGTATAACCAATACACCTTCCGGCCCGTCAAGGTAATCCTGGCCAAGGCCCTGGTGGGCCTTCAGTTCAGCGGCAAGTTCCAGGAAGTGCCCGAAGATGGGGCCTGGCCCGCTTTCGGCCCGGAGAGCAAAAAGGTGCCTTACCGCGTTTTGCGCGAATTCAAAGGGGAAAGCCTCCTGGGGATCCGCTACCGCCAGTTGCTGGACTATGCCCAGCCGTATCAGCATCCCGAAAATGCCTTCCGCGTAATCGGGGGCGATTTCGTGACCACGGAAGACGGTACGGGAATCGTGCATACGGCCCCGACCTTCGGGGCAGACGATATGCAGGCGGCACAAGCCGCCCAACCGCCGGTGCCCCCCATGCTGGTGCTGGACGAAAACAAAAATGCGGTGCCCCTGGTAGACCTGCAGGGGCGTTTCCGGCCCGAAATGGGCGAACTGGCCGGCAAATACGTCAAGAACGAATACTACGAAGAGGGGCAGGCCCCTGAGCGATCCGTCGACGTGGAGATTGCCATACGCCTTAAGGAAGAGAACAAGGCCTTCAAGGTCGAAAAGTACACCCACAGCTACCCGAATTGCTGGCGGACCGACAAACCGGTTCTGTATTACCCGCTCGATTCCTGGTTTATCAGGGTAACGGAGGTGCGCGACCGCATGTACGAGCTGAACAACCAGATCAACTGGAAACCGAAAGCCACAGGCGATGGCCGGTTTGGCAACTGGCTTGCCTCGGCCAACGACTGGAACCTGTCGCGCTCCCGCTACTGGGGAATTCCGCTCCCCATCTGGCGCAGCGAAGACGGTCGGGAAGAGCGTGTGATCGGCTCGGTGGCCGAGCTCAAGGAAGCGATGGCCGAATCGGTGCGGGCCGGTTTTATGGAAGCTGACCTTTTCGCGCGCTTCGTCCCCGGCGATATGTCGGAGGCCAACTACGAAACGGTAGACCTGCACAAGAACGTGGTAGACGGCATTGTGCTGGTTTCGCCCACGGGCAAGCCCATGAAGCGGGAAAGCGACCTGATAGACGTCTGGTTCGACAGCGGTTCCATGCCGTATGCCCAATGGCACTATCCGTTTGAAAACCGGGAGATCATCGATGCGGGTATCGGTTTCCCTGCCGATTTCATCGCCGAAGGCGTCGATCAGACCCGGGGCTGGTTCTATACGCTGCACGCCATCGCCACCCTGGTTTTCGATTCCATCGCCTACCGGAATGTGGTGTCGAACGGCCTGGTACTGGACAAAGAGGGCAAAAAGATGTCGAAACGGCTCGGCAATGCCGTGGACCCTTTTGAGACCATGCAGACCTATGGGGCCGACGCCACCCGCTGGTACCTGATTTCCAACGCCAACCCATGGGACAACCTGAAATTCGACATAGAAGGGGTGTCGGAGGTGCGCCGGAAATTCTTCGGCACGCTTTATAACACGTATGCCTTCTTTGCACTGTATGCCAACATAGACGGCTTCCGGTACAGCGAGCCCGAGGTGCCCATTGCAGAAAGGCCCGAAATCGACCGATGGGTGCTGTCGGAACTCAACAGCCTGATCGGCCGGGTAGATGCCGCCTATAACGATTATGAGCCCACCCGGGCGGCCCGCGCCATTTCAGACTTTGTACAGGAAAACCTGAGCAACTGGTATGTGCGCCTCTGCCGGCGCCGTTTCTGGAAGGGCGACTACGGCCCCGACAAGGTCTCGGCCTATCAAACCCTTTTTACCTGCCTGAAGACGGTGGCGGAGCTCGGCGCCCCCATTGCCCCCTTTTACATGGAGCAGCTGTACCGCGACCTGACGGGCGGTTCGGTGCTGCAGGCCTCCCCGAGCGTGCACCTGGCCAACTTCCCGGTGCCTGACCAGAGCCTGGTCGATGCCGGCCTGGAGCAGCGCATGCAGAGGGCACAGACCATTTCTTCCCTGGTGCTTTCCATCCGCCAGAAGGAAAAGATCAAGGTGCGTCAGCCCCTGAAAAAGATAATGATCCCCGTGCTCGACCCGGCCCAGCGCCGGGAGATCGAGTTGGTTGCCGACCTGATCCGCTCGGAGGTGAATGTCAAGGAAATTGAACTGATCGACGACGCCTCCGATATACTGGTGAAACGGATCAAGCCCAACTTCAAGACCCTGGGCCCCAGGTTCGGCAAAGAAATGAAAGCCGTAGCCGCCGCCGTCGCGACCCTGGGTCAGAAAGACATCCAGAAAATAGAACGGGAGGGCGAAATTCTGCTGGCGCTGGAAAATAAATCCGTTATATTACAGTTACAAGATGTTGAGATTACTTCACAGGACATCGAAGGGTGGCTGGTAGCTTCTTCGGGGCCTGTAACGGTAGCCCTGGACATCACCATAGACGACGAGCTCCGCAAAGAGGGCATTGCGCGCGAATTGGTCAACCGGATCCAAAACCTCCGCAAGGAGTCGGGATTCGAGGTTACCGATAAGATTGACATAACCTTTTTAAAGAACCAAACGGTAGAGAACGCGGTTGCATGCAATCTGCAGTATATCAAATCCGAGACCCTCACGGCCGACTTGCATTTTCAGGAGCGGCTCGACCAGGGCACTGAGATTGCTTTTGACGAGATCACTACCAAGTTGCATATACAGAAACACTAAGATTCAAGATTATGGGAGAAGATATTAAAGTACGGTATTCAGACAAGGAACTGGAAGAATTCAGGGAACTTATCGAACAGAAGATCGATAAGGCCCGCAAGGACCTGGATCTGCTGAAAAGCTCCTATATGAACGACGGCAATAACGGCACCGATGATACCTCGCCCACCTTCAAGGCTTTTGAGGAGGGGTCAGAGACCATGAGTAAGGAGGCCAACACCCAGCTGGCAATCCGGCAGGAGAAATTTATCCGCGACCTGAAAAACGCCCTTCTGCGCATCGAGAACAAGACCTATGGGATTTGCCGGGTTACAGGCAAACTGATCAACAAGGAACGCCTGAAACTCGTTCCGCATGCCACCCTGAGCATTGAGGCGAAGAACATGCAGAAATGACCGAAAACGTCCTTCGGGACGTTTTTTTGGCCCGGACTCCCCCCTGCTGATCGCAGCGGCCCTGTTGGTAACGGCTGGCCTGCACGGGCAGAAACGCGTCCAGAAGGCGCTGTTGGAGCCGACCGTGGAATCGGTGGTGATAGACGGGGCGCAATGCTTCCATATAAGCCTGGAAACTGCAGACATACAGGAGGTTTGGGTCGAAGCCGAGATAGACGGGGAATACCAGAATGAGGTTTTGGTCTTTACGGAAACCCTTGGCAATACCCTGCAGATCGGCACCGGCTTTACCCCCGGTTTTCAGATGCCCAACGACAAGCTCGGGGCCCACAAGACGCTCTCCGTAAAGCTGCGGGTAGTATTGCCCAACCACCAACGGGTAACGCTGGCTGCCGGGAGCTGTCGGGTCGAGACAAAGGGCAACTTCCGCGACCTGAAAATCCACATTACAGGAGGGGGGTGCCTTTTGGAACATACGGCCGAACACACAGAAGTTACCACTGCCTCGGCTCCGATTACGGCCCAGATTGGGCTGGGCATGGTGCAGGCACATTCCCGTTATGGCCGCGTAGCGCTGGAAACCATTCCTTCCGGGCCTTCTGAATTTATTTTCAGCAGCACCAGCGGGGACATCCGGGTGAGCCGCAAACCCTGACCGTTTCGGCTGCGCCGCCGGGATATCGATATAATCCCTATTTTTGCCCCTGTTAATTCTGACGGATGCAGCCCAAAAAGTCCCTTCTTCTGGTCATCGCGATATTAGTGGTCGACCAGATCAGCAAGATTTATGTAAAAACGCATTTTCAACTCGAAGAATCTATCGCCGTTTTTTCGTGGTTCAAAATATACTTTATTGAGAACGAAGGGGCTGCGTGGGGCACCAAGCTCAGCGATCTGCTGCCGCTCTCCGAGCGCTCTGCCAAGCTGTTTCTGACCCTCTTCCGGGTGTTGGCCATCTCGGGAATCGGCTACTGGCTCTGGGATATTCTGAGGAAACACGCCACCGCCACGCTGATCACGGCTGTGAGCCTCATTTTCGCAGGGGCCGTGGGAAATATCATAGACTCCCTGTTTTACGGCCTGCTATTTGACCACAGCTACGGGCAGGTAGCTACCTTCCTGGCCGATGAACCCTACGACGGGCTTTTTTACGGCAAGGTGGTAGACATGCTCTATTTTCCCCTAATAGACAGTCAATGGCCCGACTGGGTACCCGGGCTGGGAGGGGGATCCTTCCGGTTCTTCGCGCCGGTTTTCAACATTGCCGACACGGCCATAAGCACCGGGGTGGGCATACTCCTGGTCTTCAATAAGAAGGCCTTTGCCAAGGAGGCTCCTCAAAACGCATAGACCCGATCCGGGCACACCACATAGGAAAGCGGCACATCGCCGGGATGAAGGTCTGATATCTCCGGCACGGGGCCAAAAAAGGAAAGCCCGACCGAGACCACGTCTTTCCGGCATGCGCTCAGGAACCGATCGTAGTACCCGCCCCCGTATCCCACCCGATACCCTTTTTCGTCGAATGCCAGCAGCGGCACAAACACCACGTCGATCGTTTGCGGAGCCACCGATTTTCCCGCTACGGGCTCTGGTATGCCCCAGCGATTCGGGCTAAGCCTGGTTTTTTCCGTTATCAGGAGGTGGGATAGAGAGCCCTTTGGGCCCATTTTGGGAACGACAATCCGTTTGCCTCTTTCCCGGAGCAGTCCGAGGAGGAAGGAAGTGTCCACTTCCCGCCTGTCCGCGGCGGATAAAAACAAATGAAAGGACATTTTGCCCCAGACCGGGAGTTCCAGGCACATCGCTGCAATGCGCCGGCTGGCCTGAAGAAGGCCTTCTTCGGATAATTGTTGTCTAAGGAACTGGTAGTCTAATCGAAGCTCTTTTTTCAACATCGCACATCGATTAAACGCTTAGTGTGGGGAGGAGCATTTAATCCTGCTAGTCCTTCGCCGAAACGGCGAAGTAAACCTTGAAAAAGAGCATCAAAATAAGGTACAGTCCCAGCGTAATGAGATAATTGTCCATAAGTATAATGCCCGGTAATTCGCTTTAAAAATAAGTAAAAAAAAAGTACCCTTGAAGATAAACGGCTTCAAAATATCGATGAAATACACATTTTTAGTAAAATTTTAACCCCTTGACCCCCTGGCGGGCGGAATTCAGCGCCCTCTGGGAACCGGCCGGGTGGCCCAAATGGCGGGGAACGCTTACAAAAGAAGGCTCCTGCCCTGCAAATGCCATGCAGCACATCAGGGTTTGCGAAATTTTGCGGCTGGCACACCCCGGGTGGGCCCCAAACCCGGATGCGCGGATTGGCCGCGTAACCCTATCTTTGCAGGGAAAGGTCGGATATGGAGCCACTCCCCATTGAGATTCAGCTGAAAACGCTGCCCGACAGCCCCGGGGTCTATCAGTTTTTTGACGCCGAGGGTAAAATTCTCTATG
>DATIPV010000521.1:0-3287 GCA_035471525.1 Robiginitalea sp. | reverse complement strand
CAATAATCGGATAGGCGCCGGTGTGCTTCAGGGTTTCGTAATGCAGGCTTTCTTCCTGGATACGGGAGCGCTGGTACATCGTCTCCATGGCCCCCAATACCCCTCCGCGTTCCGTGATGCGATCGAACTCCAGCAATACGGCCTCTTCCACCAGATCGGTGAGCTCCTCTATCACGAACGACCCCTGCAGGGGGTTCTCGTTCTTGGCCAGGCCCAGCTCTTTGTTGATGATGAGCTGTATGGCCATGGCCCGGCGAACCGAATCTTCGGTCGGGGTGGTTATGGCTTCGTCGTAGGCATTGGTGTGCAGGGAATTGCAGTTGTCGTAAATGGCGTAGAGCGCCTGCAGGGTGGTGCGGATGTCATTGAAGTCGATCTCCTGGGCATGCAGGCTGCGACCCGAAGTCTGGATATGGTATTTCAGCATCTGTGCCCGGGGTCCGGCCCCGTACTTTTCTCTCAGGGCCTTGGCCCAGATACGGCGCGCCACCCGCCCGATGACCGCGTATTCCGGGTCGATGCCGTTCGAGAAGAAAAAGGACAGGTTCGGGCCGAACTGATCGATATCCATGCCCCGGCTGAGGTAATACTCCACGTAGGTAAAACCATTGGAGAGCGTAAAGGCCAGCTGGGTTATCGGATTGGCCCCGGCCTCGGCAATATGGTACCCTGAAATGGAGACCGAATAAAAATTCCGGACCTGGTGGTCGATGAAGTAGGCCTGCACGTCGCCCATCAGCCGCAGGGCGAATTCGGTGGAAAAGATGCAGGTGTTTTGGGCCTGGTCTTCCTTTAGGATATCGGCCTGCACCGTTCCCCGTACCTGCCGGAGGGTTTCTGAGCGGATTTTAGCATATACCCGGGCAGGCAGCACCTGATCGCCGGTAATACCGAGCAGATAGAGCCCCAACCCGTCGTTGCCTTCGGGGAGTTCGCCGGCATAGACCGGCGCATCCAGGCCTTTCTCTTTGAAATAGGCGGCCTTTTTGCGGTCGGTCTCCTCCCGCAGGCCGTTCTGGAAGATGTACTTTTCGCAATTCTGGTCGATGGCCGCATTGAGGTAAAACCCCAGCAGCATGGGTGCCGGGCCGTTTATGGTCATGCTCACCGAGGTCTTGGGATCGCTCAGGTCAAATCCGCTGTAGAGCTTCTTGGCGTCGTCCAGACAACAAACCGATACCCCGGCGTTGCCTATTTTTCCGTAGATGTCGGGGCGCAGGCCCGGATCGTGTCCGTAAAGGGTAACCGAGTCGAAGGCCGTAGACAGGCGCTTGGCGGGCATTTCCAGGCTCAGGTAATGAAAGCGGCGGTTGGTGCGCTCCGGGCCCCCTTCCCCGGCAAACATGCGGGTGGGATCTTCCCCTTCCCGCTTAAAGGGATACAGCCCGGCCGTAAAGGGGAAACTGCCCGGCACATTCTCCTGCAGCAACCAGCGAAGAATCTCGCCCCAGTTGCGGTAGCGGGGGAGCACCACGCGGGGGATAGGCAGATGCGACAAGGATTCCGTATGGGTGGCGACCTCTACCCCGCGCCCCCGAACCTTATAGGTAAATACGGGGGCCCGGTAGCGCTGCCGCTGGGCAGGCCATTCCAGCAGCAGGTCCCAGAAATGGGGGTCCAGGTTTTTCCGATGTGTTTCAAAGACTGAGATCAGGCCCTCCAGCATTCGGGTGGTGCCGGCATCTTCCGAACGCCCCAGGAGCGTTTCCGCCGGCAGGCCGTCAGGGCCGGCCAGGGCGAGGGCTTCACCGGGGGTCGGCAACCCGGCCAGGGTACCAATGGCAAGGCAGAGGGCGTACAGCCGTTCGGCCACCTCGGCCTGCTGGTCCACGCGGCTGTCGTAGGCGCGCAGGGTCTCGGATATCTCAGAGAGGTAGCGGGTGCGGGCCGGTGGGATGATGTAGATTTTCTCCGGCACTTCCTGGCCGGTCGGCCGGGTCGCCGATGCCCAGCCGGTGCCTTTTTCCTGCAGACGCCCCAAAACGGCCCCGTACAGCCGGTTCATGCCCGGGTCGTTGAACTGGGAGGCGATGGTCCCGTAAACAGGCAGGTCCCCGTCAGGTCCTTCCCAGATACCGTGGTTGCGCCGGTACTGCTTCTGCACATCGCGCAGGGCATCCTGGGCACCGCGCTTGTCGTATTTGTTAATGGCGACCAGATCGGCAAAATCGAGCATGTCGATCTTCTCGAGCTGGGTGGCCGCCCCGAATTCGGGCGTCATCACATACAGCGACAGGTCGGAGTGCTCCAGTATCTCCGTGTCGGACTGCCCGATGCCGGAGGTCTCCAGGATAATCAGGTCAAATCGGGCTGCCTGCAACACCGCCAGGGCTTCCCTCACGTGGCGGGACAGGGCGAGGTTCGATTGCCGGGTGGCCAGCGAGCGCATATACACCCTGGGGTGGTGAATGGCGTTCATCCGAATGCGATCGCCCAGAAGGGCCCCGCCGGTCTTGCGTTTCGACGGATCGACCGAGACGAGCCCGATGCTGCGGTCCGGAAAATCGCGGAGGAAACGCCGAACCAGTTCGTCCACCAGGCTGCTTTTTCCGGCCCCGCCGGTGCCGGTAATCCCCAGAACGGGCACCTTGCCGGCCTCCCTGGGAAATTGGCCCTGGAGTTCCTTATAGGCGTCCGGATGGTTTTCGGCCAGGCTGATGAGCCGCGCCAGGGTCTGCGGGTCTTTCTGCAGCAGGCGGTCGGCCAGGGCGGCAGGGTCTGGCAGCGGGATAGCCGCCACATCGTAATCGGATTGCGCCACCAGGTCGTTGATCATGCCCTGCAGGCCCATCTCTCGTCCGTCGTCGGGGGAATAGATGCGGGTAATGCCGTATCCCATCAGCCGCTCAATCTCCGCGGGCAGGATTACGCCCCCGCCTCCCCCGAAGATCCGGATATGGCCCGCCCCCTTTTCCTGCAACAGGTCGTACATGTACTGGAAGTATTCGAGGTGGCCGCCCTGATAGGAGGTCAGGGCAATGGCGTTGGCATCTTCCTGAATGGCGCATTCCACCACCTCGGCTACACTGCGGTCGTGGCCCAAATGGATTACCTCCACCCCGGTGGCCTGGATTATACGCCGCATGATGTTGATGGCCGCATCGTGGCCGTCGAACAGGGAGGCTGCGGTCACAATCCGGATCTTGTTTACAGGTGTATAGGGTTTTGAATCTTGCATAGGGCGGAACGGGCTAAAAGCAATGTAAGTTACAGATTCCCTAAAAACGGGCCGGTTTGATCCAGATACTACAAAAATAAGAAGGCCCGGGCCATATCCTTCAGGGAAA
>DATIPV010000520.1:0-9252 GCA_035471525.1 Robiginitalea sp. | reverse complement strand
AATGGCACGGATGTAATTGCCAATAAAGATGATATTACCGCTCAACATATTGGCGTATTTCCTGTTGTAGACGAACGCCTCCATATCGGTGTCAAAATCAATATCCGGCAAGTTCCTCCAACGGGTTACCATTCTGGATTCATTCAGGTGTTCCAAATGATAGGGCCTGATCTGTTGTTCCCAGACCGACCACACGGCATTATACTGATTTTCAAAGCTCTTAAATGCAGATTCAATTCTGAATACCTGATTTCGAAGGGTTGAATCCCGCACATTTTCCAGAGAGCCGGAATTGATCAGATCGTCAAAGGACGACCGGACCAATTCCATCTTACCAAAAGGGCCCTTACTTACTGTTAATCCGTAAAATGTATCTATATCAATGGTTTTGGCCGAATCCGAATTTAATACCAATAACGAATTCAGGTTGTAATCCCTGTGCTCCTCGGCCATTTTCTTGGAGCGATCCAGGAGCCATAGGTTACCCTTTATTTCATCGGAAAGCATCACCAGATAGGCATTGGTTTTGGCTTGTGCTTTACGCCCTTCGTTCCAGTTGTTGATCTGCAGGGCGATCAGGATCCCGATCACCACCAGCACGATCTCCCCAAGGGCATACCTCAGGTATTTCAAAGGCTTGTTGTCGTCTGCCAGCCTTTTGCGGATGTTTCGGAAGAAGTTGATCATGTATAAACGCTATTTGGCCGTCCAGCCCCCGTCGACCGTGAGCATGGAGCCCACCATGTAACTGCCGGCCTCGCTGGCCAGGAAGAGGGCCGCCCCCTGAATTTCGCGCAACTCGCCCCACCGGGCCAGGGCCGTGGCCCCCACGATGAATTTTTTGGCTTCTTCCGTACCCGCAATGGGCACATTCATCTCGGTCAGGAACGGGCCCGGGCAGATGGCGTTGACATTGATGTTGAAGGGGGCCAGCTCCAGGCCCAGGGCCCGGGTCAGCTGCACCACCGCCCCCTTGCTGCTGGCGTAGGGCGTGCGGTTGGCCAGGCCCACCAGCCCCAGGGTGCTGGCCATATTGATAATGCTGCCCCGCTTGCGGGCCTTCATATGGGGGGTAACGGCCCGGCAGGCATTCCAGGTGCCGTCGACGTTCACCGCCATCACCTGCCTGAAGTCTTCCGGGCTCAGCTCGTCGATGGCCCCGCGAATGTTGATGCCGGCACTGTTGATAAGCACGTCCAATTGGCCAAATTCCTTCAGGATGGCTTCCACGGCCTTTTCGACCTGCCCCGGGTCGCACACGTCGGCCGCATGGGCGGAGGCGCGTACCCCGAAATCGGCGGCCAGGCGGGCCGCAGCCTCGCGGCCTTCTTCCAGGTTCCGGTTGAGCAGGCAAACATTGCAGCCGGCAGAAGCAAGCCCGGCGGCCATCGCATAGCCCAGGCCTTTGGAGCCCCCGGTGATCAGCGCGGTTTTGCCGCTCATGTCAAACAGTTTAATGCCGGGGAGTTTTGAATCGCTCATGGGTGTTCAGGAGTTGGTTGGGTTATTGAAATCCGTATTCGGCCCGTGCGGTTTGCAGGCAGGTCCGGTTGTTTTCCACTTCCAGCCGGAGCTGTTCGTCCGCGGAAAGGTTGGAGACCACGGGCAGGGGATCCGTCCTTTTCCGGCTGCGGATCCCTTGCAGGTAAGCAGCCAGGTCGCGGGCGGGCACTTCCCCGAAAGTAGCCCAGTAGGCGTCGGTCAGGCAGGGGACCTCCAGCGGGTCGCGGGTTATCATTTCCAGGTTAAAGCGAACCTCCGGGTTGTGCTCCCGGATGGTGGCCACCATCCCGTCTATATCGAGGTAGCCGGTGCCCAGGTTCACTTCGGAAAGCAAAAAGCCGTCGGGGTACCCCTCCACGGCCATGTCTTTTAAATGCACGCTGAAGGCGTAGGGCGCCAGCTCGCGCACCACCTCCATGGGGTCTTCCAGCAGGGAGATGTTGTTGCCCGTATCGAGGGTCACCCCAATCCAAGGGCTGCCCAGCCCGTTCAGCAACTCCTTCATCTCGGGGGCGCGCCAGTCTTTGTGGTTTTCCACGGCCAGCTTTACGCGGTGTTTCCGCATCACGGGCTCGGCCCGTTGCAGGGCAGCCACCGATTGCTCGCGGAATTCCAGGAACGACTCCGGGGTCTGGAAGTTCTCGTACCGGCGGCCCGACAGGCAGACGGTACGGATTACATCCACCCCGATGCCGGCAGCCGCCTCCACCTCCGATTCAAATCTATTCAGGTCGTCGGCAGTGTGGGGCAGGCGCACCGAACCCTCCAGAAAGAGGCCCAGGGCGTCCTTGCGGGTGCGCACCTGCCGGGCAAAACCGGCATCCCACCGGCCGATTCCCACCTGCACTCCCCCGAAGCCCAGGGAGGCGCAGTGCTCCATAAAATCCAGGGCGTTTCCAAAGGGGGGGTATTGCTGGCTCGGCATATTCCGGTAGGCCCGCATCATATAGGAAGCCTCGGCCACGCCCAGGCGCAGTTCCGGGGCTGAGGCCAGGAAATCCGGAAAAGCCGGCAGCGCGCAAGCCATACCTGCGGCGGTCGTGCTCTGGATAAAGTTTCGACGCTTCATAGGGTTTGCTTTCCGTGGTTCAGGCCTTTCAAGGTACCATTTTTTTTGGATTGGCAAACAGGCTTTCCACCCGGAGCGGCCCATTGGCAGATATTGGCTATATTAGGCTGGGCAGGAGCAGGACCCCGTCGGATGCCCCGGCCTTAACCAACTAAACGCGACATCGATGATCTCCATCTTACTTCTGCTGCTGAGCGTGGTCTTTATTATCCTGCTCACGGTGCGCTGGAATGTACATCCGTTCCTGGCCCTGCTGGGGGCCGCCCTCCTCTTTGCCCTCTTCTCGGGCATGAACCTGGCAACCCTGGTGGATTCCGTCAACAACGGCTTTGGCAATACCCTGGGAAAAATAGGGATCGTCATCGTGCTGGGGGTCATTATCGGCGCCTTTCTGGAGCACTCCGGCGGAGCCTTTAAATTGGCCGAATGGATCCTGAAAGGGATCGGCCGCAAACGGGTTCACGAAACCATGGGCCTGGTGGGCTTCGTGGTATCGATCCCGGTCTTTGCCGACAGCGGCTTCATCATCCTGAACCCGCTCAACAAGAGCCTTAGCAAGCGGGCCGGCCTTTCCATCGTGGGAACGGCCACGGCCCTGATCCTGGGCCTGATGATCACCCACGTACTGGTGCCCCCCACCCCCGGACCCATCGCGGCAGCCGGCATTATCGGCGCCGACGTGGGCCTGGTTATGCTCATCGGCCTCATAGTCGGTTTCATCTCCCTTTTCGTGGCGGTGGCCTACTGCAAGACCTGGGGTTCGCGAACCTATATAGACCCCAATCCGGAGCTTTCCGAGCAGCAAATCAGCGAACGCCTCAAAACGGCCCCCGGCGCCTTCAAATCGCTGCTGCCCATCCTGATTCCCATTCTGCTCATCGTCGGGAAGTCCCTGGCAGATTTCAGGGTTGCGGAAGGAGAAGAGCTTTCGGCCGGGTACCAGCTAATCGGCTTTATCGGCTCGCCGGTAATAGCGCTGCTCATCGGCATGTTCCTGTCGTTTTTACTGCCGCGCACCTGGGATACGAAACTGCTTTCCACCACAGGGTGGGTGGGCAAGGCCATGACGGATGCCTCCAACATCATCCTCATTACCGGGGCAGGCGGAATTTTCGGCAGTATCCTGCAGCAAAGCGGCATAGCCGATACCCTGGCCCAGGCCCTTTCCGGGGCCAGCCTGGGCATCTGGCTGCCCTTTTTGCTCTGCGCCGCCATCAAAACGGCCCAGGGATCCTCCACGGTGGCCCTTATAACCACCGCCTCGATCATGGCCCCCCTGATGGGGTCGCTGGGCTTCGATACCGAGATACAGAAAGCCCTGGTCGTGGCGGCCATCGGGGCCGGCGCCATGGTGGTTTCGCACGCCAACGACAGCGGCTTCTGGATCCTGACACAGTTCTCCGGGATCGACGTAAGGACCGGATACCGGGTATACACCCTGGGAACTTTGGTGGTCGGCACCTTCGCCGCCCTGCTTGTATATATCGGAAGTTTGATCGTGTAGCAGATGGTTCCGGTTAAAAAATATCGTTCCATCAGGTACCCCACCGCCCTGGCAGGCTGGGCGGCCGTGCTCCTGTTTGCCCTGGCCTGCTCCGAACCGGATGCCTCCCCCCCGCTCTCGCCTCAGCAGGCGCTGGCCTCCTTCGTGCTGGCCGACCCCGCCCTGAAAATCGAGCTGGTGGCAGCCGAACCCCTGGTGCAGGACCCGGTGGCCATCACCTTCGACGAAACAGGCCGGCTCTGGGTCGTGGAAATGCTCGGTTTTATGCAGGACATAGACGGGACGGGCGAGGAAGACCCGGTGGGACGTGTGAGTATTCTTACGGATACTGACGGCGACGGGCAGATGGACCACAGCCAGCTCTTCCTGGACAGCCTGGTGCTGCCCCGGGCCATTGCGGTGGTCAAAGGGGGGGCGCTGGTAGCCGAGAACATCCCGCTCTGGCTGGCCCGCGATGCCGACGGGGACGGAACGGCTGAGTCGCGGACCCTGCTCGATCCGGCATACGGGGGCAGCGGGATGCCCGAACATTCCGCCAACGGCCTCTGGCGGGGCATGGACAACTGGTACTACAATGCCAAATCGCACTTCCGGTACCGGCTGCAGGGAGATGCCTGGCTCAGGGACAGCACCGAATTCCGCGGGCAGTGGGGAATCTCCCACGACGATGCCGGCCGCCTTTTCTACAACTACAATTGGTCCCAGCTGCACGCCGACCTGGTCCCGCCGGGGTCCATCGGCCGCAACCCGCATCATACCCCCACCAGCGGCATCGACCACGGCCTCACCCTGGAGCGGACCATTTTTCCGATCCGCAGCAATACGGCCGTGAACCGGGGCTACGTTCCCGGCACCCTCGATGAGGGCGGCAAATTGCTCGAATTCGCCTCGGCCTGCGGCCCGCTCGTATACAGGGGCAACGCCCTGCCGGAAGGGTATGGGGGGGACGCGTTCGTATGCGAACCCACTGCCAACCTGATCAAGCAAAACAAGGTTTTTGAGGAAGGCTTCCTGTTACGGGCCGAGGGGGCCTACCGCGACCGGGAGTTCCTGGCTTCGACCGACGAGCGTTTCCGCCCTGTCTCCCTGGCCTCCGGGCCCGACGGGGCGCTGTATGTGGTGGATATGTACAAGGGCATCATACAGCACGGCCCCTATATGACCCCGTATCTGCGGGAGGTGACCCTGCAGCGCAAGCTCGACAAGCCCATCCACATGGGGCGGATCTGGCGGATCACTTCCGCGGCCGGGTCCGGAACACAGGCGCAGAACCTGGCAGAAATGGATGTCAGGGAATGGATACAACAGCTCGGCAGCCCGAACGGATGGACGCGCGACATGGCCCAAAGGCTGCTCGTGGAAAGCGGGGATACTGCGGCAGTGGAGGCCCTCGGGCAACTGGCCACGGAAGGCGTCTACCCGGCCCAGCTGCACGCCCTGTGGGCGCTCGAGGGGCTGGGGAAACTCGACCGCGCCGTGCTTTGGCAGGCAGCCAGGGCCCGCGATCCGCACGTGGTGCAGGCGGCCCTGCGGTTGCTCGCGGAATCCCCGGCTGCAGATTCTTCGCTCCGGGCCGACCTGACGCGCTTCATAGAGGACCGGTTCGATTCGGCACACCCCCTGGTGCAGCTGCAAATGGTCTTATCGGGTTACCGCCTCCCGGATATGGCTTTCTTTGGGGTCGGGAAAAAGTTTCTCGAAAAATACGGGGCCCTGCCGCTGGCACGCGATGCCGTGATGAGCAGCCTGGCCCATCGGGAATACGCCTTCCTAAATTACCTGCGGGAGCAACCCGGGTGGGCCGGGACGGCGCAGGAACGCGAAATCTTTACGGAACTGCTGGCCGCGGCCGTGGTCCGCAGGGCCGAAGGGGCCGAAGTGTTGAGCCTGTTCCGCATGCTGGAAGGGGAGCTTCCCGCCGAGGAGGCCTGGGTTCAGGCCCCGCTGGCCGCCGGCATGCTTCAGGCCACAGCTGCCTCGCAGGCACCCTGGGAGCTGGAAGAACAGCCTGCCGCCCTGAAAAAAGACCATGCCGGCCAACCGGCCCTGCAAGCCCTGCTGGCTGAGCTGGAGAGGCGGTTTACCTGGCCCGGCAAACCGTCCCCGGCACCGGAACCCGCCCCGGCCGCCTATGCCCTCGACCCGGCTCAGATGACCCGGGGCCGCCAGCAATACCTGAACCTCTGTGCCAGCTGCCACGGCACAGGCGGGGAGGGCATGGCCCGCTTCGCACCGCCCCTGAAGGGATCGCAGTGGGTGCTGGGGGAAGACTACAAGCTCGCCATGATCTTGCTGCACGGTATGGAAGGGCCGGTGCAGGTACAGGGTAAAATCTATGACATCCCGGATATTTTGCCCAGCATGCCTTCCTTCTCCACCCTGCAGGATGCTGACCTTGCCGCCATGGCCACTTACATCCGCAATGCGTGGGGCAACCGGGCCCCCCCGGTATCTGGCAGGCAGGTAGGGGGGATCCGTTTTCGCACCCAGGGCAAAATCCAGCCCTGGAAAGCCTCTCAGCTCGATACGCTGCGCTTTGAAGTGGAATGACCCTCCCGCGACGGGCTCAGGCCGGCATCCCGAATTGAAATAGATGCGGCCCTTTTGCGTTAGGGATTTAGCATGTTTGGCAAAGCAATATTTCGGCTACTGGTTGTATGGGTGGTTTTTGGGGCCCCCGGGGCACTCCATGCCCAATTCGGGATGAACTGTGAAATCCGCCAGCTCAAGATTAACCTGATCAGCCCGGGGCTGGAATACGAGGCAGGGCTCGGGGTCAATTCCACCCTGGATTTCCGGTTTTCGATCCAACCGGCCCTGGACCCTTCCCGGGCCGATCCCTATTCCGGCCTGCAGATACTTCCGGCGGCCCTCCTGCAGTACCGCCTCTACCACAATTTCAACAACCGCTCCCGAAACGGGCGGTTTATCTATGGGAATTCGGGCAATTACCTGGCGCCGACGGCCGCCCTGTTCACTTCCTCCGAGGCGGTCACCCGGGCCGAATACGGGTATGCGGGGCTGGTGTACGGCCTGCAGCGCAGTTTCGGGCAGGGGCTGAGCTTTTCCCTGGAAGCCGGAGCCGGTTACCATATGGGACCCTTCCGGGGCGGCATCTATCCGGTGGTGAATATAGCCCTGGGCTGGATCGTCAGCGAAAAAAGGTGGTGCGTGGGACGGTAACCCCCCTGGCAAACCGGGCAGGCATTATCGGATCCCTCCTTCAGGTGTCGGCCACCCCCTATGTCCTACCAGACCATCAACCGATGATCCGGGGCTTGTCAGACAGAAAGGGCTGGTGGTAGTGCCGGGTTCCCGTAGCCTTGTACAGGGCGTTCGCATAGGCCCCGAAAACCGGTGGGAAGGGGGGCTCTCCCATACCGGTCGGCGCAATCTCGTTCTGGACAAAATGAATATCGATCTCACGGGGGGCCTCTGTCATGCGGATCATGCGGTAGTCATTGAAATTCGATTTATCGGGCCGCCCTTCCGAGAACGACATTTCCCCATACATGGCATTGCCGACCCCGTCGACAATGGCGCCTTCTGCCATGTTGGCCGCTGCATCGGGGTTTACCACGATGCCGCAGTCGATGGCGCAGGTTACCTTTTCGACCTTGGGCCGGCCATTTTCCATTTTCAGATCGAGCACGTGGGCTGCATAGCTGTTGTGGCAGAAATAGGCGGCCACCCCGCGGCTAACGCCTGCTCCGGCAGCACCCCACCCTGATTTCTCCTTCACCAGCTTCAGCACCCCGGCATAGCGGTCGGCTTCGTAATCGTTATTTTCGCCCACCGGGTTGCGCTGGGCACGCTCCAGGAGTTCGAGCCGGAAGTCGATCGGGTCTTTGCCCATCTCCTCGGCCAGCTCATCCAGGAACGACTGCTCGGCCCCGGCGATGAAATTGGATCGGGGCGCGCGGAAGGCGCCGATGGTAATGTTGGAGGGAATATCCCAGGCTTCGGCCAGGTAGTTGTCGATAGCCCCGGCCGGGAAGCGGTTGGCGTGCAAGGGGGTTTCCGGGATGCCCCCGGCCTTTACATGGAAGGCCAGCAGGTTGTTGTTTTCGTCCAGGGCCGCCCGGTAGGTGGCGAAGTAGGCGGGCCGGTAAATACCGAAATGCATGTCGTCTTCGCGGGAATACATCAGGAGTACAGGGGCATTTACCTGGCGCGATGCCAGGGCCGCTTCCACCGCGTGGTGGCTGTAAGCACGCCGGCCGAAACCGCCTCCCATGCGGGTAAGGTGGATGTCGATCTGCTCGATCGGCAGCCCCAGGCGGGCCGACAAAGTGCCTTCGATGAGCTCAGGGGCCTGCAGCGGACCTGCCAGGTCGGCCTTTTGGTCGGTCACATGGGCGTAAAAGTTCATCGGCTCCATGCAATTGTGTGCCAGGAAGGGGCAGGAATAGCTGCGTTCCACGACCCTGGCCGCTTTCCTGAAGGCGGCTTCGGGGTCGCCGTCGCGTCGTGCCACGCGACCCGGTTTTGCATCGAATGCCTGCATGCTTGCCATGTGGTCGCGCGAGCTCTCCAGGCCGGCAGGCACGGTAACTTTTTGCTCCCCGGTCCAGCCGGCAACCGTATGGGAATAGGCCTCGAAGGGCTCCCATTGAGCCCGGAGGACCGTTTTGGCCTGCATCACCTCCCAGGTCGACCGGCCCACAATAATAATGGGCTCGTTAAAGGTATCGGTATCAAAGCCGTTCCGTACGTAATCGTCTTCGAGGGTCTTGACGGTAAACACGTCTACGATGCCGGGCATGCCTTTGACGGAGCTGGCGTCGAAAGCTTTCAGTTTCAGGCCGAAGGCCGGGGGGAACACAGGCATGGCTATCAGGGTGTTTTCAGGCCGGTAGTCCACCCCGAACATGGGTTTGCCCGTCACAATATCCTTCCCATCTACGTTCTTTTTGGAGTGGCCTATAATGGAGAAATCTTTCACTTCCTTGAGTTCTACCTCCCCGGGCACTTCAAGCTGCGCAGCCACCGCTGCCATTTCCCCGTATCCAGCCGACTGGCCGCTGGCCTCGTGGCGGAGCATCCCGGCCGCCGTGGTCACCTCCTCCACGGGCACCTGCCAGGCCTCGGCTGCCGCCTGGCGAAGCATCTTGCGGGCTGTGGCGCCTGCCATGCGCAGGCCTTCCCAGGCGCGGCGGATCCCCTGGCTTCCGCC
>DATIPV010000519.1:0-3039 GCA_035471525.1 Robiginitalea sp. | reverse complement strand
ACCAGCCCCTGCCCGCTGTTAGTCGTTCAGCTTCAGCACCGCCATAAAAGCCTGCTGCGGAATTTCCACGTTGCCGACCTGGCGCATGCGCTTCTTCCCTTTTTTCTGCTTCTCGAGCAGCTTGCGCTTACGGGAGATGTCGCCCCCGTAGCACTTGGCCGTTACATCCTTGCGCAGGGCCTTGATGGTTTCGCGCGAAATAATCTTGGCGCCGATAGCGGCCTGTATGGGGATGTCGAACTGCTGGCGGGGGATAAGCTCCTTGAGTTTTTCGCACATCTTCTTCCCGATGTGGTAGGCGTTGTCGAAGTGCACCAGGGCCGAGAGCGCGTCTACGGGCTGGGCGTTGAGCAGGATGTCTACGCGCACCAGTTTGGAGGTGCGCATGCCGATCGGGCTGTAATCGAAGGAGGCATAGCCCTTGGAAACCGTTTTGAGCCGGTCGTAGAAATCGAAGACGATCTCGGCCAGCGGCATGTCGAAGGTGAGCTCCACCCGGTCTGTGGTAAGGTAGGTCTGGCCCGTTATCTGGCCCCGCTTGTCGATGCAAAGCGACATCACGTTGCCCACGAAATCGGCTTTGGTAATAATGGTTGCCTTGATATAGGGCTCTTCCACCCGGCTCAGGGTGGAGGGCTCGGGCAGGTCCGACGGATTGTTGACTACGACGGGTGTTTCGGGCTCCTTGGTGGTGTACGCCAGGTAGCTCACGTTGGGCACGGTGGTGATCACGGTCATGTCGAACTCCCTTTCGAGCCGTTCCTGGATGATCTCCATGTGCAGCATGCCCAAAAACCCGCAGCGGAAACCGAACCCGAGGGCTGCGCTGCTCTCGGGGGTAAATACCAGGGAAGCGTCGTTGAGCTGCAGCTTTTCCATGGAAGACCGCAGTTCCTCGTAGTCTTCGGTGTCTACCGGGTAAATGCCGGCGAACACCATGGGTTTTACGTCTTCAAACCCGGCTATGGCCACGGGCGAAGGGTTGGAGGCATCGGTAATGGTATCGCCCACCTTTACTTCGCGCGCCTCCTTGATGCCGGTGATCAGGTAGCCCACGTCGCCCGTAGAGATGAGCGGCCTGGGAACCTGTTGCAGTTTAAGGGTGCCGATTTCATCGGCATGGTATTTTTTGCCGGTGGCCACGAATTTGATATGCTGCCCCTTGCGGATTTCCCCATTCATTACCCTGAAATAGGTTTCCACGCCCCGGAACGGGTTAAAAACCGAGTCAAAGATCAGGGCCTGCAGCGGGGCATTGGGGTCGCCTTTCGGGGGCGGGATGCGCTGGATGATCGCATGCAGGATGTTGTCGATGCCCAGGCCGGTCTTGGCACTGGCCGGGATCACCTCCTCGTGCTGGCACCCCAGCAGGTCCACGATATCGTCGGTTACCTCTTCGGGCTTGGCGCTGGGCAGGTCTACCTTGTTCAGGACCGGGATAATCTCCAGGTCGTGCTCCAGGGCCAGGTACAGGTTCGAAATGGTCTGGGCCTGGATGCTCTGGGCGGCGTCTACCACCAGCAGGGCGCCTTCGCAGGCCGCGATGGAGCGCGAAACCTCATAGGAGAAGTCTACGTGCCCCGGGGTGTCGATCAGGTTTAGGATATACGTTTCGCCTTCGTACACGTACTCCATCTGGATGGCGTGGCTCTTGATGGTGATGCCCCGCTCCCGTTCGAGGTCCATGCTGTCGAGCAACTGGTCCTGCTTCTCGCGTTCAGTTACCGAGCCTGTGGAATCCAACAGCCGGTCTGCCAGGGTGCTCTTCCCGTGGTCGATGTGGGCGATGATGCAGAAATTCCGGATGTTCTTCATGCAATCCTCAAAAATAGGAGGCAAAGATACGCGATTGCCGCCTCAATCCTGCCACTCGGCGATAAACAAATTCGTGTCGCGCGAACCGCCGTTGTTTCGGTTGCTGGAAAACACCAGGTATTTTCCGTCGGGCGAGAAAACCGGGAAGGCGTCGAAGGTCTTTCCGGCCGTTACCCGCTTGAGTCCCGTCCCGTCTGTGTTGATCATGTACAGGTTAAACGGGAACCCGCCGTCTGCCTCGAAATTGCTGGAAAAAAGCACTTTGTTCCCGTCGGGGTGGAAAAACGGGCACCAGTTCGCATTCCCCAGGAAGGTGAGCTGCCTGAGGTCGCTCCCGTCGGCATTGCAGATAAAGAGCTCCATGTTGGTGGGCATTACCAGGCCCTGCGCCAGCAACTCCTTGTACTCGGCGATCTCGGCCTCGGTCTTCGGGCGGGAGGCGCGGAAAATCAACTGGCTGCCGTCGGGCGAAAAGAAAGCCCCCCCGTCGTAGCCGAGCTCGTCGGTAATTTGCTTTACGCCTGTGCCGTCGATGTTCATGGTATAGAGCTCCAGGTCGCCGCTGCGGTCAGAGGTAAAGACGATTTTGTCGCCTTTGGGAGAGAGGGTGGCCTCTGCGTCGTAGCCCGGGCTGTCTGTGAGCTGGGCCGTGATGGCGCCATTGAGGTCTGACACGAAAATGTCGAAGGTATTGTAGACCGGCCATACATAGCGCCCGTTCATGCGAAGGGGCACTTCCGGGCACTCTTTGTCGTGCAGGTGGGTAGAGGCGTAGAGGATATGCTGGTTGTCGGGCATAAAATAGCCGCAGGTGGTTCGGCCCATGCCGGTGCTCACCATAGGCGGCTTATGGCCCTCAAAGGAGTCGGTGGCGTTCATCACGAACATCTGGTCGCATCCGAGGCCCCATTCGGCATAGTTCGACTGGAAGATAAGCTTGCTGCCGTCGAAACTCCAGTAGGCTTCCGCATTGTCGCCCCCGAAGGTTACCTGCCGGATAGACCTGAAATGGGTTTCGCCGGGATAGATAAGCGTGTCGGAGGCATTTGCCATCAGGCTGGGCTGGGCATCGGCGGGCGCCCCGTCCTGTTTGGATTCGCCCTTGCAGCCCAACAGGGCCATTCCCAGCACAAACAAAATCGAATATCTCATAAGATGCGTATTTTTGGCAAAAATAGACCGAAGACATGAAGATAAGCAATCTTTTTTGGGGAATTCTCCTGA
>DATIPV010000518.1:0-2217 GCA_035471525.1 Robiginitalea sp. | reverse complement strand
CCGGCAGGTAGCGGTCGGGGTCGGCCTGGAACAGGTGCAGGTTCCGCTCAGAGGTAAACCGGTAGGCAATGCCCTGGTGGGAAGCCTCCCATTCCGGGCTGCCCCTGATGGCCGTTCCCCTGAAATAGCTCACCAGGTCGTAGCCTTCCAGGGCAAGGCCGTCCTTCTGGTTGATGGTAGCGCTGTCCTGGCCGTTAAGGGCCAGGGCGCCAAACAGGGTTAGAAGCAGGAGCCAGGATTTCATGCTAGCAGGTGTTCAGGTTCTTGTAAAGCATAGCGGGGCGCTGTGTGCCAAGCCGCTTCCGGAAAAGCCCATAATCCCATCCGGCTGCACCGGGATTTGGAATTTGGACGGGCCTCTTCAAGGAAGCATTACCCGTGCCTCCCGGTCGGGATCCTCGGCAACCGAGCAGGTGTCGTCGAGTATCATCACTTCGCCCTTTTCAGGGGTATAGACGGGCCATTGCGGCAGGCCTTCGGCATTTGGATTGCCCGTTTTCATGAACTGGAGCAGGGCATCCGACATCTTTTCGGAAAGCTGCCTGGGCCTGGCCCCTCCGCCCGTGTGGGTGAGCATCAGGTCCGTATTGTAAAACCAGAAACAGATATCCAGGCAGTGGAAGGCCCGCATGCGGTTGTTGAACATGGGCGGTTGCCAGCCGAACCAGGCGGTGTACACCGGGGCCGGCTGCGCGCTTTTGGCGTTGGCTGTCTCTACCACGGCTTTGCGGTTGCTGGCGATCAGGCACATCAGCTCGATGGGCCTGGCATCCGGAAATACCCGGGCATAGGCGTCGTAGACTTCCGGGGCCTTTTCGCCCAGTCCGCCCCGGAAACCGGCCCGTTCCTTGAGCATCTCCCTGGCCGCATCGGCCGTGATCTGCTCCAGTTCGGGGTCGGTGCGCGACATGGCCCATTCTTCGAAAGTGCTGCAGATTAGCATGGGAACATCGGAGGAAACCCCGCCGGCTTCCGAATAGAATGTCCCAGCCGGGATGTGGATGCCGTCGGCAACCGGCCGGAAGCCGCCGCGGAATCCGCCTTCCCCGCCCTCCTTCACGTAGGCTTCCTGGGCCCGGTAGGCCAGGGCCAGGTAATCCTGCCAGGGCATTTCCTGCAACCGGTCGATCTCGGAAGGCTGCAGCCCGGCCTCTTTGAGAATGTAGGCGCCGAGCTTGCGGGAATTGGCCGGGTCGAGCGCCCCGGTGGTGGAACCGCTGAGCGGCACTACCTTGTGGAGAAGGCCCGCGGCAGCGGGCATGGCAGCCAGCGTACAAACCTTCGCCCCGCCCCCGGACTGGCCCATGATGGTGACGTTGCCGGGGTCGCCGCCAAAATTTGAGATGTTATCCCGCACCCATTCCAGGGAAGCTACCATGTCCAGGGCTCCCACGTTGCCTGAGTGCTTGTATTTCTCACCCCCTTCGCCCGAGAGGTCGGAAAAGCCGATGGGGCCGAGCCGGTGATTGATGGAGACAAACACCACGTTGCCTTTCCGGCTTAGGTTCTCGCCCTTGTATCCGTCCTGCTCGATGGCATTGCCGTTCGTATAGCCCCCGCCGTGGAACCAGACCATTACGGGCCGTTTTCCCCCGTCGCCCACGGCCGGTGTCCAGACGTTGAGCTTCAGGCAGTCTTCGCTCACATCGTCGTAATTCCAATGGTCGGCATAGGAGGCATACACGTTGGCATAGCGGTTCTCCATGATCTGGGGGGCCGAATTTCCCCACCAAACGGCCGGCCGGATATCGTCCCAGGCATCCGGTTTCTGCGGAGGCATAAAACGGTTCTTGCCGCCGGTATCGGCCCCGTACGGGATGCCCCGGAACTGGTAGATGTCCCGCAGCAGCATCCCCCTGACCCTGCCATATACGGTCTGGGCCACGGCGATGTCGTCGCCGATAAATAAAACCTGGCCGTCTTCTGCCCGTTCGCCCGCTGCGGTAGCTACTGGCTGGCAGGAGGTCAGCGACAGACCGGAGGCTACCCCGGCCGTTCCGGCGCCCAGGGCCTGGATAAAATTGCGTCTGTTGGTTTTCATGGAGTTGGCTTTTAGGAACCGATGCTCGGATCGGTTGGTTTGAACGGCAATAAGATACGAAGAATCGCTTTGAAATGTAAAAATAACACCGCCAAATAATTCGATGGTTTCACCTCCATTCCGGTCTTGCGCCAGAGCAGAAACCGACAGGCTTGTTCGATTCCAAAACAAGGATT
>DATIPV010000517.1:0-2598 GCA_035471525.1 Robiginitalea sp. | reverse complement strand
GTATTGCCATTCCACCTCGGTGGGCAGCCTTTTGCCGGCCCAGCGGGCATAAGCCTGCGCATCTTCATAGCTGACATACACCACCGGATAGTCGGCCTGCCCGGCGGAATACATCCCTTTTTGCCAGTGTTTGAGGAAATTCGCCGTATCTGCGGGCACATAGCGGGTCTGGTGCAGGAATTCATGGAACTGGGCGTTGGTCACAGGGTGCCGGTCCATCAGGAAGCCTTCCATCCGGTATTCCCGGCCCTGCCGGTATTCCGGATACGGGATAAAGGCATCTCCATGGGTGGTGCGGAAGGTGAAGGTACCCGCCGGGATGCGCACCATCTCCGGGCTCGGTTTTCCGGGCAGGGTACGGGCCACGGTACTGGCCAGGCGGGGGGTACCGGGCTTGATTGCAACTACCCGCTCATCGAGAAGGAGGCCCTTTTCCATCAGCTGGACCACAAATTTCCCCTCGTACCGGCCAAAATGGTCGAGCAGGCGAAGCTCCTGGTCGCCCGGGGAAAGCACCAGCGGCTGAATACCGTAATCGGGCTCCCCGGCCCAGAGCCTGAGCGCATCTCCGCGGTCGGACCCGATGCGCAGCACATCGCCGTCGAGGGTAACCTGCAGCAGCTCGGGAAGGCGGGCCATGCAATCCACAGCCCCTTCGTTGTTGGTGCCCAGCTCGCGGCGGGGAAATGCGTCGGTTTCCGCTTCAATAAAATATTGGTCGCCCCGGCGTACGGGGATCAATTCCCGGTGGTGCCAAAGGTCCACGTAATGGAATCCCGGGGCCGGCTCCACGGCAAACAGGGGTCCCTTATAACCTTCCGGAACCAGGCTGAAGACGGTGTAGAGGGTTTTATCCCCGGCCGGCCACGCATTCACGTAGAGGCTGTCGCGGGTGGTCGGCAACAAGGGCGTGAACCCCCTGGCGTTGAAATTTACAGTGTTCTCGCGCAAGATGCGCGCGGTTTTCCCCAGGTAGCGGTATTGACCGGCCACCCAGGAGGGCTGCCCCGGCGCAAAAATATTCAGTTCCGTGCCGTAGCCATTGAAAAAGGCCAGGGCAAATTCGCGGCGGATGGGCTCTTTGTAGAGCTCGGCCACCCGGAAAATGGCAAACTCGGGTTTGATGAATTTGTTCAGGTTCAGCAGGGGCGGGTAATACAGGGCATTGTGTACCCGGCCCGCCACGATGCCCTGCATGTCTTTGGGCACGGCCATCCCCTCGCTGTACATCACCACGCCTTCCTTAACGGCATCTGCGGCCTCCTGGAATTCCCGGCTCGAATCGCCCCGGGTATCCAGGATCAGGCCCTGGGCTCCGGTATCGCGGATCAGCCCGGCCATCCCTGAGAGGTGGTCTTCCGGCCGGGTGCTGGCATCCCACGGGTTGTATGCCATAAATAGGACTGCCCCCTTCTCACGGGCCCTCAGGCCCAGCTCACGGAGCCCCTCCAGCCCTCCGGGCAGGTCCCGGAACAGGTCGAACTGGTTGCGGGGGTCCAGCCCCAGGGTGGGCCAGGTGGGCCAGATGCCGATCACGTCGTCGCCCCCGTACAGGGGCTTGCCGCGGTCCAGGAAAGCATCGAGCTGGTAGCCGCCCTTTTCGGCATCGTAAAAGGCCCTGTCCCAGGACATCATCAGGTGCATTACATAGGCATGCCGGATCCACTGCAGATCGGGACGCTCAAAGAGCGTATTGTCGAATTCTGCCACGTCGTAGAGGTACCGCTCCTGAAAGACCTTCCGCAGCCCTTCCTGCCAGGGGCCCTTGTACAGGTCGGCATACAGGGCATAGGTAACGCTGCCGCCCGGGGCCAGCAGGGTCTCGAACCGGCGCCTCTCTGCCTTGTCCCAAGCCACGCGCCGGGCCAGGGCGCAAACAGACTGCCCGTCTGAGAGGGGTATGTCCGAATAGCCCAGCTCCCAGGCGTTGTCGGGGACGATCACGTTTACGGGCGCCAGCCCGGGCCGGAACAGATGGGTGCGCGAGAGGCGGTGGTCGCCCAGGCCCGTTAGGTAGAGGCGGGAAGGGTCTTCCCCGAAAGGCACCACGTTGGCGATGGAAACCGTATCGGTGCCTGTATTGGCAAAAACCACCCGGCCTTCGAGGCCTTTATTGCCCACTTGGGAAGACTCCCAGCCCACCTTCAGATAGGGCCGTTCCGACTCCCCGCTTCGGAAGGGCCGGCCATTTACCAGGGCAGAAACAAGGGGAAGCGGTGTGCCGGGCAGCAGGCTGTCATTAAAGGCAGAAACCGTCAGACGCTGAGGATCTAGTTCCAGGGCTTCCAGCCCCTGCCCATGAACCTGCAGGCAGGCTGCCAGGATAATTCCGCTCCAGATAATCGTTCGCATGGCTCAATGGGTTTGGAGGCCCCGGCCGGACGCCTGTGAAAAAGCCATTTCGGCAGGTGTCTGTCAGGGCCCCTTAAATCTAGCCATTTTCAATGATATTCCGGGCCGAATATACGGGGTGGACCGCGGGTAACCGGTCCGGGGCCGGCCGTTGATTTTCAGAGGCACTGTTCGGTCCATATGCCAGCTTAATCGGTCTCGGGTGCCCTGCTGAAGGGGATAGCCAGATCGTATTATTTAGACTCA
>DATIPV010000516.1:0-1914 GCA_035471525.1 Robiginitalea sp. | reverse complement strand
TTTCCAGCCTGCGGACCCGGGTGGCATCCTGTTTGGCCGAGGCGATGTATTCGGCGTAATCACGTTGTTTGTAAGGGGCAAGGGCGTCGAATTGTGCGTGAAGCGCTGGCTCGGCGGCCAGGGCCTGCGCAAGTCTTTCAGGCACTGCCCGTTTTCCGGGAGGCGCCGGGGCCCGTTTCACGCCTTTGCGGGCCAGGGCAATGGCTTCCCGCACATAGGCCCGAACCTGCCCGAGATCCATGTCGGAAACAGATTGGAACTTCCAGTGCCGCATGGCCTGGGTCTTGCCCTCCTGGGCATTGACCAGCACTCCCAGGGGGTCGGAAAGGAAGACCCCGTTGAAGAACCATAGGCCGAAATGGTTTTTGAAAGCCATCACTCCCAATACATTCACGCCCTTGAGCGCATAAACCGGTGCCCCCCATTTGAGATGCTCTTCCAGTTCGGTTTGCCGCAACAGGGTTCGAAGGGCTGCAAGGCCTTCCTGAAAAGGCCCTTCTTTCCGGAAATAGGCCTCTAGGCGTTCTGCTTTTTCCATGTCTCCGGAGGTTGTAGTGCCGTAAGTTCGCAAATCTTTACGATAACCTCAACTGCTTTCTCCATGCTTTCCAGGGGGATGAACTCATACTTCCCGTGAAAATTGTGGCCTCCGGCAAACAGGTTGGGGCAGGGCAGCCCTTTGTAGCTAAGCTGAGAGCCGTCCGTACCCCCGCGGATGGGCTTCACGATGGGCGACACCCCCACGGCCCGCATGGCCTGTTCGGCAAGGGTGACTATGGGAAAAACGGGAAGCACCTTTTCCTTCATATTGTAGTACTGGTCTTCCAGGGTCAGCTCGATCCGGGCCGCTGACCCCTCCTGGAACCGGGAGGTGAGGTCCTGCAAGAACTTTTTGCGGCTTTCGAAGCTATCCCGGTCGTGGTCGCGGATAAGCAGGTCGGCCGTGGCTTCCTCCACACTGCCCGCCAAGTGGTGCACATGGAAGAAGCCCTCGCGGGCCGATGTCTTCTCGGGCACCTCCCCGGCCGGCAGGCCGTCCAGCAAGTTGCGCAGTACAGACAGGGCGTTCACCATCTTGTCTTTCGCGTAGCCCGGGTGCACGCTTTTCCCCTGGACCCGGATGCGGGCCTTGGCCGCATTGAAGTTCTCGTATTCCAGCTCGCCCAGCTGGCTGCCGTCGACCGTATAGGCCCACTCGGCCGCAAAGCTTTCGACATCGAAATGGTGGGCGCCCCGGCCGATTTCCTCATCCGGGGTAAAGCCGATCCGTATGGTCCCGCGCGGAATTTCGGGATGCGCCAGCAGGTATTCCATGGCGGTGAGGATTTCGGCTATGCCTGCTTTATCGTCGGCCCCCAAAAGGGTGGTCCCGTCGGTAACCACCAGGGTCTGCCCCCTGTATTGGAGCAATTCCGGGAATTCCGAAGGCGAGAGCGTTACCCCGGGGTCTGCATTCAACAGGATGTCGCCCCCATCGTAACCGGTAACCACCCTTGGATTCACCCCGGCCCCGCTGAAATCGGGGCTTGTATCGAAATGTGATATAAAGCCGATCACCGGAACGGGGGCGTCTGTATTGCCCGGGAGGGTGGCGGTCAGGTAGGCTTTTTCATCGAGGCGTACGTGCGAGAGGCCCATCTGTTCCATTTCCAGGGCCAACAGCCTCGCCAGCTCCCACTGCTTTTGGCTGCTGGGAGTGGTTGCAGATTCGGGATCACTTTGGGTGTCGAGGCGCACGTAGCGCAAAAATCGGTCCAGGAGGGCGCTCATAAATACTTTTAGCGTAAAAATAGAGTTAATAGTAGGAATACGTCCCAGACCAGGCCCGCCAAGGGTTATTCGGGTCGCAACCCAGGCAAATATGCGACAAAAATTCCTACTGCTGCTGGCCTTTTTTGCCGTGTCGCCCACCGT
>DATIPV010000515.1:0-9016 GCA_035471525.1 Robiginitalea sp. | reverse complement strand
AGATAGTCGTATGCCAGAGCGTGGTCATTTTTTAGTTTGTAAAGGTTCCCGAGCCGGATATTCCCGTTTATCATGCCGTCATAATCGTTAAGCGAATCAGCGATTTTAAGACCGGTAAAGGTGTATTCCAGGGCAGAATCGAGCTGGCCCGTCCGTTCATAGACTCTTCCCATAAAGCGGTATGCCAGGCCAAGCGCAGTTAGCGAAGAGGATTTTGCATTTTCATCCATTGCCCTGCGGAGATACGCCTTTGCCAAGTCATATTCCTGCATTAGCCCGTGATAATAGGCCATATTTAAATAGGACACTCCCAGGTTCTTCTGGTACGGGGAATTTTGATAATGCATCAGTGATTTCTGAAAATACACGTATGCGGAGTCGGGGGAATTATTCCTTAAATAATAGGTGCCAATATCGCGGTTGCTAAGGCTCAGAATTTTCTGGTTTTTCAAGCGTTCCCCGATCCGCACGGCTTTAAAAAGTTGTTCGAGGCTTTCGTCGTAAAATCTGGTGCGGTTGTAAAAGCCCGAGAGTTCAAAGTGCAGCATTCCCACAATAGACTGACGGGCCTCCTCCGGACTGTTTGAATAAGAGAAATTCTCATATCCCCAACCATTATCCGCGGTAGAAGGATCTTCTGCCATTTTCATCGCCTGCATGTAATTCTCATAGGCTACGGGCAAATTGTCGAGGTTCAGGTAGCAATATCCTATCTGCTGATAGGCATCGGCTTCCCATAATTTCAGGTTGAGCTTTTTGGCCAGTTCCAGCTGCCTCGTATGGTACACCAGGGCAGAGTCGGCCTGGCTGTCCTGGTGATAGAAGCCCAGCTTTCTGCTAATGTCCAGTCGCACGGTGTCATTGGCAGCATTTCTCAAGGCCGCCATCAGACTGTCCGAGTACTTTTGAGGGGTTTGTGCCCCAGCCAGAAAGGGAATTGCCAAAAGGAAAATTATTTTAATTGCAGATTTCATACGTTTTGTCCGGAATATGGTAATTGAATACTAAATGTCGCCCCTTCATTTTCACGGGAATCTACCTTTATTTCTCCGCCATGCCCCTTCGTTACGATATCATAGCTCATGGAAAGGCCCAGCCCGGTACCCTCCCCGGTGGGCTTGGTGGTAAAGAAGGGCTGGAAGATCTTCTCTTTGATGGCTGCGGGAATGCCTCCCCCGTTGTCCTGTACCGTAATTTCAACGCCTCTTGCTGATTTCCGGGTTTTAACCCAGACGGTCGGTTCATAGCCCTCAGGCTTCCTTTGTTTGCGTTCCTGAACCGCATGGAAGGCATTGGTAATCAGGTTGAGCAGCACCCTGCCGATGTCTTGCGGCACCACGCTGACCTGGGGAAGTCCGGTGTCAAAATCGGTCTCCATGGCCGCGTTGAAGGATTTGTCCTTGGCCCTGAGGCCATGGTAGGCCAGGCGGAGGTATTCGTCTGCCAGTTTGTTGAGGTCGGTGGGCTCCTTTTTGCCGTCTCCGCCCCGGCTGTGCTGCAGCATGCCCTTTACGATGCCGTCGGCCCGCTTGCCGTGGTGCACGATCTTCTCGAGGTTTTCGATCACGTCTTTGGCAATCGCATCGGCTTCCTCCGCATCGCCCTTTTTCAGCTCCTCCAGCATTTCTTCGAGCAGCTCCCGGCTCACCTCCGAGAAGTTGTTCACAAAGTTGAGCGGATTCTGGATCTCGTGGGCGATGCCGGCGGTGAGTTCCCCGAGGGAGGCCATCTTTTCGGCATGCACCAGTTGTTTCTGGGTGTGTTGCAGCTCTGTCAGGGCGTCTTCGGCCCGCTTCTTTTCTTCCTTGAGGCGCTGCAGGTCGAGGCGTGCCTGGGTGAGGTCCCTGAATCGGGAGTAGGCCAGGGAGAAGACCGAAGCGGCGCGCCTCAGCAACCCCCAGCTTTCGTCCGACAAATCCCCATCGGTAGCCACCCCGATGGCCCCGTGCGAAAATTTGTACAAATGGTAGGTACGGTCGGGGACCACCTCCCCGTAGTAACCCCGGAAGGGCTCCGAATGCGCCTCGCAATAGTCGATCCATTCCCGGCGCTGCTTCCCCTTCATCAAAATGGAAACCTGCTCGGCGGCCGATTCGTAGAATTGCAGCATTTCGCGCCCCACCCAGGTGGCATTCAGGTCGAGGGCAAAATGGTCGGCCACCATCACTTTCTGCTCTTCCCTCAGGTCTTTGATGGCGTACCAGCACTCGGCCTGGCTCGCTTCTGCATCGTTGATATAAATGCTGGAGGTTTCCAGCTCTTCCACCCCCAAAAATCCCATTTCCTGCCGCAGCACCTGGGCTACCTCCTTGAGTTCTTCGGGAGCCTGCATGGCCAGGGCCCGGGCCCGCACCCGCTCCAGGGCGGTTTCGATACGGGCTTCACGGATCTGTTGTTCCGAGGCTTTCAAATCTTCGAATCGCCGGTAGGCCAGGTCGAACACGCCGGCAAAGCGCACCAGGGTTTCCAGATCTTCGGCTGGGGGGTCAGGCACGATCCCGGGCAGGCTGTACCCAATCTCCCCGTGGGTGGTACGGGCCATCACAAAGGTGAGGCCACCGATGTGGCTAATGTCATCATGGGAGGGGGCGTTCGGGTCTACCAGCTGGAAGTCGCCCAGGGCCACCATTTTATCCACGTATTCGATGGCTGCCTCTACATCCATGACGTAAACCACGTTGGGGTCGTTCCCCTTTTCCCAGGCGGCAATCTGTGGTATGTCGCCGTGCATGTGGCGGGGCAGTTTCATCACCATGCCAATGCGCGTGCCGTCGCCCGAGGTCATGGCCTTTTCGTACCCTTCGGGCAGCCAGCGCATGTGCCAGAAGTAGTGGGCCTCGTGCCCGAGTTTCCCGAACTCGCTGCGCAGGGTCACCACAATGTCGAGCAGGTCGGCCGACACGGTCATGGCCGTTACCTGGGCCCGGATGCGTTCGAGCGACAGCTCCACCTGGGCCTCCCGCGCCTGTGCTTCTGCTTTCTGGAGGTCGAGGAAGCGGGTGTAGGTTTGCTGGAATACCTTCCCAAAACGTCTCAGAATGCTATTATCCTCCTCTGAATACGGAGTGCCGGAAAAGTTTTCGATGTAAAGGGCAATATCCTCTTGTACTACTGTCGAAGCGGCCAGCCCGGGGCAACTGAAATAAAAGTCCTGTGCTTCCTGGGTCAGCCCGGGGATATGAGGTAACAGCTTCTGATAAAAGCTGTTCTTTTCTTCAAAGTTCAACTGCGTGGTAAAGAAATCCGTTCCGTTTTCCTTTGCCTCCGCAAATTGCCGGTCCCAGGGCAAATCCAGATAGGGAACGGTGATCCTGGCCGGGATATCCTGCTTGTCAGCGACCCAAAAATGCCAATCCTGCCCGGCCTTGTAATCCAACACGATCCCGGCGTGTTCTGCCTGTATATTCAAAAGCTTCAATTGCTCAAAAATGACCCGGATGACCTCCCTGAGCTCTTCGCTGGTTTGCATGGCCATCGACCGGGCGCGCACCCGTTCCAGGGCCATTTCTATCATCGCTTCCCGGGCCTGGGCTTCTGCTTTCTGCAGGTCTAGAAAGCGGGTGTACGATTGATCAAAAACCTTTGCAAATCGTATCAATAAGGATGCAGATTCTTCGGCTAACTCGCGATCGGCCACCAACTCAAGATAGCCCATCGAGAAAACGGCGCAATTAAAGTAAGTCGGATCGGGCATGTTCTTCAGGGCAAGATCCACTAATTCTGTTCGCTCGGCTGTTGGAAAAACAAAATCTTTATGATTCTCTAGCGCTAAGCCCCCGACTCTTACCGAGAAAAAAGCCTCCCCCGACTGCCATTTATCGTAAATTTCCTGGAGAACCTGATCCCCGAGAAGGGGCATTAGGGACTTTTCAAGGAATTCGGATTCCATGCGGGCACCCCATACGGTTTGCTGATTATTGCGCTCATCAAAGACGACTATGGAAGCAACTGAAAACGCACTAACTTCCAATTTAACCAACTCATTATAGAGTACTGTAGCAACTTCTACAAGTTCTTCGCTATTATGCATGGCCATGCTTCTGGACCGCACCCGTTCCAGGGCCGCTTCGATCTGCGCCTCCCGGGCCTGGGCCTCGGCCTTTTGCAGGTCGAGGAAGCGGGTGTAGGTCAGGTCGAATACCTCGGCAAATCGACGAATTATCCTCAGTTCCTCAGATGTCGGTTCCGATTCCGAAAAAAAGTATACCCCCCCGGCGCCAAAGGGGGCGTAATAATAGAACTCCCGCTCCAGGGAAGCCGATTTCCCGATAACTTCATCGGATAATACAAATTCGCTTTTGGATACTCGTTCGTAATAGTCTGCAAGCTCCTTGCCCTCCAGCACATAGGACAAGGGTTGCTGGTTTTCCCAGGCTTCAAAAGTAGCAATCAGCATGGGGTGGACGGTCAGGGAGGTAACTCCGGTGGCCAGTTCCTTCTTTCCATCCTTGCCCACAACCGTGGTCCAGAGATCGCACTCTTTGGTCTCGGCGTTGAAAATCCCGATGCCGCTCCGTTCTATGGAGAGTTCGAGTTTCTCCAACTCCTCAAAAACGATCGCGGTGCTTTGCACCAGATCGTCGCTTTGACGCATGGCCATTGCCTGGGCGCGGACGCGTTCGAGGGCCGCCTCGATTTCCAGCTCGCGGGTACGTTCTTTTATCTTGGCCTCCAGCTCCTCGTTCTTCCGTTTGAGGCCTTCCATCGGAAAGGCTTCCTCCTCGGCAATATCCGAATCGGGGGTGGAACCGTGAAAATGCGTAACCCGCCATTTACCGTCCATAAGCTCCAGGAGGGTCGACAGCCTGAGGGCCAGCCGATGCTCCATGGCATGCATGTACATTTCAAACTCCTCCACGATGAGGCAGACTGTGCCATTTGCCAGCAACCTTTCGGCAATAGGCTTCCGGGTGTAGTCGTATGCCTGATTGGCCAGCTGGTCTACCTGTATGCGGACCATTTCTGCAACCTCAGCACGGTTCCTGAAGAATTCATGCGCGGCCGTCCCATAGCCCAAAAAGGAATCGCGAACGATTTCGCCGAGGTCTTCAACCGGCCTCTGCCCGAATAAAACGGCTATCATCCATTCGTAGACCTCCTTGGGCGGTAAATTGCCTGAAAGGTTTTTCTTTTTCATGAGGCAGGCAGCTTGATTGTGAATTCCGTCCCTTTCCCTTCCGTTGAAGTTACCACAATTTCGCCCCCTTCAGCCTTCACGATGTCGTAACTCAGGGAAAGCCCCAGCCCCGTGCCCTGCCCGGTGGGCTTGGTGGTAAAAAATGGCTGGAAGATTTTATCCCGGATTTCCTCCGGAATTCCGTTACCGTTGTCCAATACGGATACCACAACCTGTCCATTCTGTCGGGTGGTACGGAGCGTAACGGTGGGCGCATAGCCGTTTTGGCATTCCCGGGTTTTCTGGTTCACGGCGTGGAACGCATTGGTAACCAGGTTCAGGATTACCCGGCCGATATCCTGAGGTATGATGCTGATGAGCCCCATCCCGGGATCAAGGTCGGTCTCCATGGCCGCATTGAATGATTTGTCTTTTGCGCGAAGGCCGTGGTAGGCCAGGCGGAAATATTCTTCGACCAGGGCGTTGAGGTCGGTGGGCTCCATTTTGCCGTCGCTTGTGCGGCTGTGCTGCAGCATGCCCTTGACAATGCCGTCGGCCCGCTTGCCGTGGTGCACGATCTTGTCGAGGTTTGCCCTCAGGTCGGCGGCAATGGCCCGGGCCTCTTCAGGGTCCCCGTTGGCAAGTTCCTCCAGCATTTCCCCGACGAGTTCTGCGCTTACTTCCGAGAAATTGTTCACGAAGTTCAGCGGGTTCTGGATCTCGTGGGCAATGCCGGCCGTGAGCTCTCCCAGGGAAGCCATCTTTTCAGACTGGATCAGCTGGGCCTGGGTGGCTTTCAGGTTTTCCAGCGAAATTTGGAGCTCCCGGGTTCGCTCCTCTATTTTGGCTTCCAGCTCCTCGTTCTTCTTGCGGAGCCCTTCCATGGGCAGGGATTCCCTTTCATCAATGTTGGGATCAGGAGTGGATGCGTGCATATGCTTGATCCACCATCTCCCGTCTGTTTTTTCAAGAACGACCGAAAGCCTTACCGGCAAGCGATAATCGGTTACCTTCATGTAAACCTCGAACTCCTCGACAATGAGGCAAATGGCCCCGCCCGCCATCAATTGTTCCATTACGGGCTTTCGGGTAAAGGTGACTTCCAGGTCGCGCATCTGCCCCGCCTGCATGCTGCAATGGGCCATCAGCGGTTCCAGCGACTGAAAGAATTCATGTGCAGCAGTTCCGTAGCCCAAAAAATCGGGATGCAGAACAACCTTTAGGTGCGACTCGTGCCTTAAATTAAAAATGACATCGATCAAGCCTTCATAGACCGATCGAACTTCAAATTTTCCAGGGGCATTTTGTTCTTTCATGCAATCGGCAGAATAATTTTGAATTCCGTTCCCTTTCCTTCTTCTGATGTCACTGAAATGAACCCGCCGTGACCCTTGGTCACGATATCATAGCTCATGGAAAGCCCCAGCCCCGTGCCCTGCCCGGTGGGCTTGGTGGTAAAGAAGGGCTGGAAAATCTTCTCGCGGATGCCCTCGGGGATGCCGTTCCCGTTGTCGGATACGGCAAGCTCCGCGCCTTCAGCTGTTTTGCGGGTGCGGACGGTAACCGTGGGTTCGAACCCATCCGGGGCCTGCTGCTTCTTTTCGGTCACGGCGTGGAAGGCATTGGTGAGCAGGTTCAGCAGCACCCGGCCGATATCCTGGGGCACCATTTCCACCTTCCCGACACCGGGATCGAAATCGGTTTCCATGGCTGCGTTGAACGACTTGTCTTTGGCTCGGAGCCCGTGATAGGCCAGGCGCAGGTACTCGTCGGCCAGGGCGTTGAGGTCGGTGGGCTCCTTCTTGCCGTCGCCGCTGCGGCTGTGCTGCAGCATGCCCTTAACGATGCCGTCGGCCCGCATGCCGTGGTGCACGATCTTTTCCAGGTTTTCGCTCACATCGTGCGCCAGTGCCTTTACTTCCTCCATGTCGCCCTTTTCAAGTTC
Source organism: Robiginitalea sp. (assembly GCA_035471525.1). Classification (GTDB taxonomy): domain Bacteria; phylum Bacteroidota; class Bacteroidia; order Flavobacteriales; family Flavobacteriaceae; genus Robiginitalea. Next base: position 1,955 of record DATIPV010000515.1, on the reverse strand, counting down.
CTCCAGCAATTCTTCGAGGAGTTCGCGGCTCACCTCCGAGAAATTGTTCACAAAGTTCAGGGGGTTTTTGATCTCGTGGGCGATGCCGGCGGTGAGTTCCCCCAGGGAGGCCATCTTTTCTGACTGTATGAGCTGGTTTTGGGTCGTTTTGAGCTCGTCCAGGGTCTTTTCCAATTGCCTGAAATCCTCGTAGCGGGCATAGGCTACAGAGAAGGCATCGGCAAGGGCCCGTACAAGCTCCATGTGAGACGGCTCCAGTTGGATTTGGCTGCCCACGTAGAGCATGCCCTGGGCAAAGGGGACCATGTGCAGGACCAGGTGCTCCGGGGCGTCGGCCCCTGACTGGTAGCGTTCCCGGTTGTCGACAAGGCCGTGATCCATGAGGGTTTTGGAAAATTCCAGGAAGCCCTGCCGGTCCCATTCGGTCTTGAATACTTCTTGTTTCTTCCAGCTTGCCACCATGCTGTCGAACAGCGGTATAAGGTTGAAGCCGGCATGCCAGACCGCCAGGGACTCGCCCTGGGGGTTGGAAAGGTAGGAATGGACTTTCCCGGCCTTCTCGTCTACGATGAAGACCCCGCACCGGAAGAAGGGCACCCCCAGGGTGGTGAGCTCGTTCCAGATGAGGGGGGTAATGCGGTTGAGGTCAGCTGCCGACCGCATGCTGGCGATTTCCCCCCGCACCCGCTCGATGGAGGCCTGCTTGATGGCCTCCCGGGCCCGCTGCTCGGCCTTGTGCAGGTCGAGGTAGCGCGTATAGGTCTGGCCGAAGAGGGCTGCGAACCGTTCCAGGACCGGGCGGATATCATCCTGCATGGGGGCATTGGTAAATGCATAGAGGATTCCGTCGCGGAACACGAAGCTGTTGTGGTAAACCGCCTGCGGGAGTGCATTCAGGTCAAATTGGACCGGGTAATCCGGAGCGTCGTTCAGGACTTGAAAGTAGTGCTTTACGTCTTTGCCTTCCAGGGTATAGGAAAAAGCTTTTTTACCCCCCGCCCATGCGTCCCGTACACCCCTGAAAAGAGGATGCCGCGACATGTCAAGGGTTCCGCTGTGCAGCATGGTCTCGGAAGAATCCCTGACCGATGCTGTCCACAGTTCCATATGCTCGGCCTGGCTCAAAATGCCTATGCCGCAGCGTATGCTGGCATCCAGGCCCAGGCCGAGGAGCTCGTTGAAAAAGGTAGCTACCGTCCCGGCGATGTCTTCCGTGTTGTGCATGGCCATGGTGCGTGCCCGAACCCGCTCCAGGGCTGCCTCGATCCGGGCCTCCCGGGCCTGGGCCTCGGCTTTTTCAAGATCGAGGAAGCGGGTATAAGACTGTTCGAACATGGCTCCGAATCTGCTGAAAACTTCGATACTATAATCAGACAAGGAATTCTGGCTTCCCGCACATAGCAAACCGTACTTATTGGCGATACAGGTGATTTGGATCCTTTCGGGCTGCCGCATACTTTCAATGGCCTCCAAAGGCAGCTCCCTGAACTCAGTTATTTCAAATAGGTACTGGTCCCAGCTTTTCTTGAGCTCCCCCTGGATATCAATCTGAACAAGTTTTTCCTGTTCCCTCCAGACATCCATGAACGCTTGAAAATAGGGGTGGTCAAAGAATGGGAACCAGTAGCTGGCAGACCCGCTTTGCGGACTGGCGATCCAGCAATGGACTCCCTCCTTTTCGGGTTCAACGACCCAGATGAAGCATCGATCGACTTCCACATCCAACAATCTGAGTTCCTCAAATATCTTTGCTAAGATTTCACCCAGTTCAAAGGACGACTGCATGGCCATGGAGGCGGCCCGCACGCGCTCCAGGGCCGCCTCGATCTGGGCCTCCCGGGCCTGGGCTTCCGCTTTCTGCAAATCGAGAAACCTGGAATAGCTCTGGTCAAATACCCGGGCCATCCGCTGGAGCACCTCCACTTTGTCTTCCTTGAAGGGTTCCGGACACACGG
>DATIPV010000514.1:0-7174 GCA_035471525.1 Robiginitalea sp. | reverse complement strand
CGGTCTGTATGAAATTGACTAAAGTATTATGTACCTAGAAATAGTTTCGCCTGAAGCGACCCTGTTTGCAGGAGAGGTAACCTCGGTTACCGTTCCCGGGATCAACGGGGAATTTCAGATGCTTCAGGATCACGCTCCCATCGTTTCCCTGCTGCAGGCAGGGGAGGTGAAGTTCAGCGGCGGACATGCCGAAATTGCAGAAGGCTTTGAGGACCGGTTCCGGAAAGCCCCTGACGGAAAGACAGTCTTGCCTGTCCGCAGCGGCACCGTGGAACTCAACAACAACAAGATCATCGTGCTGGCCGACTGATCCACAAACTACAATGATCTCTGAACCCCGGCCATTGCGTCGGGGTTTTTTATGGCCATATCACCACTTCCCAGCCCAGCCCGGTTTCCTGATGGGCGCCCAGTTTTCTGAAGCCTATGGCCTGGTGGGCCGCCATGGATCGGGTATTCACCGAGGCGATCTCCGTGATGATCGGCAGGGGGTGGACCGCGGCGCGAAGGGTTTCGTACAGTTTCCGGAAGTGGCCCTGGCGGCGGTAGGCCGCCGCCACGCATACCTGGCCCATCACCCGGAAATCGAAATCTTCCGGGAGCGTTTTCCGCAAAAATGCAAAAAGGGGCTGTAGCTCGGGGATATCCGCTTCCTGGCTCGGGTGCATGCACAGGGCGTAGCCGGCCAGCTCGCCCCCTTGCAGGGCCACGATCTGAGGGCCTGCGGCCTGCATCTTTTGGAGCAGGGGCAGGTTGTGCCGTACTTTCAGAAAGCCCTCCCGTTCCCGTGTTTCGGGGCTTAGGTGGTCGTACAGGTTGGCCTGCTGCAGCCGGAGTATTTGCAGCAATTCGGCATCGTTCAGGGCCGGTCGATATGCTGTGTGCAAAACCGTTTTTTCCATGGTCGGGATTGTGTCGCTAAGGTACGCGAATCGGGCATATGTACTACCTTTACCCCATGTCTGAATTTCCGAAAAAACTGCAGGAAAGGCTCGATACCCGGCACCGCGACGGAAACTACCGGGAATTGCCGGTGCTATCAGGGCGGAAGGATTTCACCTCCAACGATTACCTGGGCCTGGCCCGCCAGCCCCTGATTTCCGAAGGCAGACCGTCGGGATTGCAGATGCGGGGAAGCACGGGGTCCCGCCTGCTCAGCGGGAACCACCCGTTGTATGAACAGGCCGAGCAGATGGTGGCCGGTTTTCACCGTGCCGATGCAGCCCTGATCTACAATTCCGGGTACGATGCGAACCTGGGGTTGCTCTCGGCTGTGCTGCAGCGAACCGATTACGTGTTTTACGACCGCAGCGTTCACGCCAGCATTCGAGACGGGATTTCCCTGGGATATGCCCGGAGTTTCCGCTACGAGCACAACAGCCTGGCAAGCCTTCAGGCGTCCGTCCGTAACGCGCTGGGAAAGCAGCGCCCGGCCGATGCCGAAGTATATGTGGTAACCGAGTCGGTATTTTCCATGGAAGGCGACGGACCCGACCTTTTGCCCCTTTTAGCCTACTGCCGGGATAACAACTTTCGCCTGATCCTGGACGAAGCCCATGCCGTGGGCGTACTGGGCCCCTCGGGTCGGGGCGCCGCCGTGGAGCAGGGCCTGGAGCGGGATGTTTTTGCCAGGGTGGTGACCTTTGGCAAGGCCCTCGGCTGTCACGGGGCTGCGGTACTGGGAAGCCCGAGCCTTAAGGAGTACCTGCTCAACTTCAGCCGCAGCCTGATCTATACCACGGCCCTGCCGCCTCATAGCTTGGAAGCCGTGATAGCGGCCTACTGCATTTTGGGAAGCCCCGAAGGAACTGCGGCCCTGGAGGAACTCCACGAGAGGCTCGCGCACTTCGACCGGGAGATTGAGGGCGCAGGCCTGAGGCCGTTTTTCACGGAGGCCCGTGCGGCCATTTTCAATTGCCGGATTTCGGGCAACGATCGGGTCCGTAAAATTGCGACGGCACTTCAGGATGCCGGGTTTGAGGTGCGGCCCATCCTTTCCCCTACGGTGCCTGCAGGACAGGAATGCCTGCGGTTTTGCGTACACCGCTATAACACACCCGAAGAGATTCAGGAAGTTTTATCTATCTTGGGCAGAAAGCTCCATGGCACGCAAAATGGATAGCCGTTACCACACCCTGGGGTCGTTCGATCTGGTGGCCGATGCGGAAATTTTGAGGATCAAGCTCGAATCCGAAGGCATCCCGGTTTACCTGAAGGATGCCAACATCCTGCAGGCGGAACCCTTTATCGCCACCGCCATTGGGGGGGTCAAGGTACAGGTACCCCTGGAGTACAGGCAGCGGGCCGAAGTCATTTATGATCAGGTCCGGGCCTATGCCCTCGACCGGGATGGCCGGCCCATAGTGTGCCCGAATTGCCGGGCGGCCCGTTCGGAGCGTTATTACCTGCGGAATTCGCTCTGGTACCGGCTCTTTCCATTTCTGGCTCCGATTACCTACCGATGCCTTTCCTGCGGCATCATAACCCGCAGGGAGTCATGAAGCGCATTTTCGTTACCGGAATTTCTACGGAAGTAGGGAAAACCCTGGCGTCGGCCATTCTGGCGGAAGCCTTGCAGGCCGATTACTGGAAACCGGTCCAGGCCGGGGAGCTGGACCACAGCGACAGCCACAGGGTACGGGAACTGATCAGCAACAGCCGCACGGTGATACATCCGAGCGCGTATGCCCTTACCAGCCCTATGAGCCCGCATGCCGCTGCAGCCCTGGACGGGCTGCAAATTGAGCTCAGCCGCATTCAGGCCCCGCAAACCGGGAACCACCTGATTATAGAAGGGGCCGGCGGATTGCTGGTACCCCTGAATGAGCGGGATACCATTCTGGACCTGATAAGGCCCGGATACAAGGTGGTGGTGGTATCGCGCCACTACCTGGGCAGTATAAACCATACCCTGCTAACCGTGCAGGCTTTGGCGCAAAGCGGGCATGATGCCAGCCTCCTGTTCAGCGGAGACCCGCACCCGACCACCGAGGCCATCGTGGAAGCCAGGGCCGGGGTGCCCGTGCTGGGACGCATCCCGGAGCTTCCCCGGATAGACCGGGCCCGAGTCCGTGAAGAGGCCGCCCGCCTGCTTCCCGCTCTGCGGGCTCACCTCCTGGCGTAGACTTCGGCCCTTCCCACAACCGTATCCCGGCGGAAATACACAGCGAGGTAACTTTCGATCTCCGCATTCTCGAGCATGTACTGAGCATCAAAAACCCCTTTCCCCATGCGCCGCACCACTACTTCGGGCCGGCGCGTTTCCATGATGTACTGAATTTCCGACAGGGGGTTTGGGCGGCTGCCGGGTATAAACGGATACAGGTAGGAGCGGCAGATATTGCTGGGATGTGTGGCAACCGCCGTGGGCGGGAGGGCATCCAGGAACCAGTAACCGATATGGTATTCCAGGAAGAGCACATTCCGTTCCCCGGGATACGCCCTTTGAAGATAAAGGGGCACTTCCACGCCTTCCCCGTTGTACCATCGCCCCTGCTGGCGGTAATGCACCAGAATGGCCCCGTATTCCTTATAGCTTTCAACGGGCAAAATCAGCAACCACAACAGGGCGCCCCCGACAAAAAAGCGGAGAGACCTGGGGGATGTCCGCTGCAGGGCCCCAAACAGGAGCACCAGGGCCAGGGGATAGAATTGAAGCAGGTAATGCCCGTTTATCCGACCCCCTTTGAAAAAGGCCAGCAGAATCCCGACCAGCGCTATGGCAGTGAGCCGGGTGGCGGGGTTGCCACCATCCAGCCAGCCCTGCCGGAATGCCAGCCCCAGCAACAGGCCAATGGCGAGGCAAAAGCCCAGGGATGACCCCTGCAACGCTCCGGCATCGCCTGAATAGGCGAGGGCGGCCCGAACGACAGAATCCCACCAGAGGGAGCCCTGCCCTGCCCACAGGTAAGGGGCTACAGAGGCAAACAGGACCAGGGTCCCACCCAGGATCAGGAAGAGGATGGGCACCCTCATGGGGCGGCCTTCCCGCCGAAGGCCTTGAAAAAGCAGATAGAGGCCCAAAACAGGATAGGCGATGGCCAGGTTGCTCTTGCAGAGCACCGCCAGGCCCAAGCCCGCCCCGGCCAGGAAATAGTTCCCGCGGCCCGGGGGTCGAACCAGCCCAATCAGGGCAGGCATCAGAAACAACATGCTGAAATGTTCCGACATAACGCCCTGCACACTGCCCCCCAGGCTCATCAGAAACATGCAGGCCAGCCCGGCAGCCAGGCCGTTCGCCTTGCCGCCGGTCTCGCGGCCCAGCACATAGGTGTAAAAGGCAATGCCGCCAACGGTCAACCAACCCGCCACCCTTATGGCAAACAGGCTCTTGCCGAACGTATAGATCGGCAGGGCAAAGATCAGGAACAGCAAGGGGGGTTTCAGGTCCCAGAGCTGTGTGTAGGGAAGATGCCCGTCGACCAGGGACTGAGCCATCAGGATAAAGGTGCTCTCGTCGCGGTCTACATAATCCCGGAAGAAAAAGGGAAGGCGGAGGAAAAGGCTTCCCCCGAGGAACATCAGGAATACCAGACCGTTGCCGGCCCGGTTCATGCGATCGAATACCCGAGAGAACATACCGGCTAACATAGGGCTAGTTGCGATTATTTCCCATCTTTGCAAGATAGAAAATCGACCCTAGTAAACGCAGCGCTTTGCAAAATCTTTCGGAACGCGACCGGCTTCATATCTGGCATCCGCTTACCCAGCACAAGACACACCCGGATTCCCTCGGAATTTCAAGGGCCCAGGGGGTTTATCTCTATGACGAGGCCGGGAACGCCTATATCGACGCCATTTCTTCCTGGTATACGGCCGTATACGGTCACTGCCATCCGTATATTACCGGGCAGGTTAGCCTGCAGATGCAGCAGCTCGATCAGATCGTCTTCAGCGGCCTGACCCATGAACCCGCCGTACGGCTGTCTGAACGCCTGATTGCTGCGCTGCCGTCCGGGCAGCAGAAGGTGTTTTTTTCCGACAACGGATCCACGGCCGTGGAGGTGGCGATAAAAATGGCCCTTCAGTTCCATTTCAACAGGGGCGACGGCAAAAACGTCTTATTGGCCTTAGAGGAAGGGTTCCACGGAGACACCTTCGGGGCCATGTCTGTTTCCGGGTTATCGGTTTATAACGGCCCGTTTGAAGGCCTTACCCTGGAGGTCCGCCGCCTTCCGGCGCCAATGTCGGACCGGGTGGAAGGGCTGCTGGCCGAAGCGGACCGCCTTACGGCCGATGGGCGGGTGGCCGCCTTGGTGTACGAACCGCTCGTGCAGGGGGCGGCTGCCATGAAAATGCACCATCCGGGCGGGCTCGATGCCCTGCTGCGCCACCTGCGGGCGAAGGGCGTATTGCTGATCGCCGATGAGGTCATGACCGGTTTTGGCAAGACGGGTACCCTGTTCGCCTCAGAGCAGCTGCAGACCCCTCCCGATCTGATCTGCCTTTCAAAGGCCCTGACCGCGGGATTGCTGCCCATGGGGGTAACCAGCTGCAGCCAGGAGGTTTTTGATGCCTTCTGCAGCGAGGAAGTTGCCAGGGGATTTTTCCACGGCCATACCTACACCGCTAACCCGTTGGCCTGCCGCGCCGCCCTGGCAGGGCTCGACCTGCTGGAATCGCCCGGGATACGGGAAGGCATTGCGCGAATCATGGGGGCGCACGCCGCCTTCGACCGGCGCATTCAGGGGCATCCCCTGGTCCGCAGCAGCCGGCAATGCGGGGTAATCTATGCCCTGGATCTCGAGGTGGACACCTCACGTTACGGAAATTTCCGGGACGAGGTCTTCGATTTTTTCATGCAGCGCGGCATCTACCTGAGGCCCCTGGGGGCCACGGTCTACTTCCTGCCTCCCTATGTGATTGGCGGGGAGGAATTGAACCGGCTTTATGCCGCAATGGAAGAACTGTTAGCCTATCTTTCCCGGAAAAAAACATGAGCCGCCAACCCCTTTCCATTACGGGCCTTGCCTCGGTATCGCCTCTGGGCCGTGGCCCCGAAGCCGCCTGGGAGGCGTATCGGGACCCCGGGCATCGGCTGCAAGCCCGGGAACTGGACGGGCAGCTTGCCTGGATGGGCTGTTGCGACCCTTCGGCACACCGCGAGATAGAGGCCCTGCGCTCGGCCTTTCCCAACTATGAGGCCCTGGATAACAGCGTATTGCTGGCCATTCTGGCCAGCCGGGCCGCAATGGGGTCGGCGGGGTGGAAGCGGGGGGAACGCATAGGGGTCAATATCGGTTCATCAAGGGGTGCGACCGGATTGTTTGAGGAATATCACCGGCAATTCCTGCAGACTGGCGAGGTGCCAGGGCTCAGCTCTCCCACTACCACCCTGGGGAATATCTCGTACTGGGTGGCCCAGGACCTGCAAAGTCCGGGCCCTGAGTTTTCGCATTCCATCACCTGTTCCACGGCCCTGCACGCCCTGCTCAACGGGATTGCCTGGATCCAGGCCGGCATGGCGGAGCGTTTTCTGGCCGGGGGCAGCGAGGCACCGCTTACCCCATTTACCCTGGCCCAGATGAAGGCCCTTCGCATTTACAGCCGGGAGAACGGGCCATACCCGTGCCGGGCGCTGGACAGCGGCAAATCCAACAACACCATGGTTCTGGGCGAAGGCGCGGCCATGGCCTGCCTGGAACGGGGCAAATCGGAACGTACCCGGGCCGTGATCCGCGGCTATGGCTACGCCACGGAATCCCTGAGCCATCCGGCTTCGCTCTCCGCCTCGGCCGACTGCCTGCAAGACTCCATGCGCATGGCCCTGGGAGAATTTCCGCGGCAAAAAGTGGACGTGGTGGTGCTCCATGCTCCGGGAACCCTTACCGGCGACCGGGCCGAACTGCGGGCCGTCAAAGCGGTTTTCGGACCGCACCAGCCCGCCCTGACCTGCAACAAATGGAAAATCGGCCATGCCCTGGGCGCCTCAGGCATGCTGAGCCTGGAAATGGCGGTGCTCATGCTGACGCATCAACATTTTATCGCCCCCCCTTACCTGTCTTCACGCCCCCCGGACCGGCTGGATTACGTATTGGTCAATGCCGTCGGATTTGGAGGCAATTCGGTGAGTATATTGCTGGAACGCGCCTGACAACCGGGCTGCCGCTCCGAATTGGCGGTTCGGCAGCTTTGCGTTACTTTTGACACCAATTCAAAATGGCACATCCCCATG
>DATIPV010000513.1:0-2777 GCA_035471525.1 Robiginitalea sp. | reverse complement strand
AGCACAGCCCCGGAAAGCAGCAGGACGGATAGGAAGCGATACTTCATTTGGTTTGGTTTTATGGGTCCCGCAAAGATAACCAAACCGTCTGAAAAAGCCCATTTTTATAGGGATTGAATGCTGTCCTTTCAGCGGGCCTTCCAGATACACCCACGCTTTGGCAGGTCTGGCAACTCGCGGGTTTTTTCGGGGCGCGGAATTGCGGGCAGGCCTTTCCCGCCATAAAAAAACGACTACATTTGCCGGAAACCATCCCGGAAACCAAATGAAAAAATATCGCTGTATAATCCTGTTCGCCCTCCTTTTCTCGCCATGGCTTATCTCTGCCCAGTTGAATGGAAACAGGGAGGCGATCGGGGAAGATGTAAAAAACATCGAAAGGCAGGTGATCGACTGGAGGCGCGACATCCACCAGCATCCCGAACTGGGCAACCGGGAGATACGCACGGCAGCCCTGGTGGCCGATCACCTCCGGTCGCTGGGCATGGAAGTAACCCCTGGGGTGGGCATAACCGGCGTGGTGGGAGTCCTGCAGGGCGGGAAGCCCGGGCCTGTGGTTGCCCTTCGCGCCGATATGGACGGCCTGCCCGTACTGGAACGCACCCCGGTGGCCTTTGCTTCTAAACAGACCGCCCTCTACAATGGGGTGGAAACGCCGGTGATGCACGCCTGCGGGCACGATTCGCATGTGGCCATCCTGATGGGGGTGGCCAAAATTCTGGCCGACCACCGGAACGAGCTGAAGGGAACGGTCAAATTCATCTTTCAGCCGGCCGAGGAAGGAGCCCCCAAGGGAGAGGAAGGCGGCGCTGAACTCATGCTTAAGGAAGGGGCCCTGAAAAACCCGGATGTGGACGTAATCTTCGGGCTACACATCAATTCCCTGCTGGAGGCTGGTAAAATCACCTACCGGCCGGGAGGCATGTTCGCCGGGGTGGCAGACCTTAAAATGACCATTAGCGGGACCTCTTCCCACGGGGCCGAGCCCTGGTCTTCCGTAGACCCCATCGTAACGGCAGCCCAGATCATCACCAACCTGCAGACCATCGTAAGCCGCAACGTAAACATCACCCAAAACCCGGCAGTGGTTACCATCGGTTCCATCCACGGGGGCAACCGTTCCAACATCATTCCCGAAACAGTGGAATTGCTGGGGACAGTGCGAACCCTGAGCGATTCGGACGAGCAACTGATCATGGAGCGGATCCGAAACATCGCCATCAAAACCGCCGAGGCCAACGGGGCTGAAGTATTGGTGGAAATACCCTACAGCTCCCATTATCCCGTAACTTCCAACGACCCGGACCTCACGGCGAAAATGCTCCCCTCGCTCGAGAAATCGGCAGGGGCTGAAAACGTGATCCTGGTACCTCCGGAAACCGGGGCCGAGGATTTTTCCTTTTTTGCCAATGAAGTGCCCGGATTGTACTTCTACATCGGGGGGATGCCGCCCGGGAAAGACCCAAAGACGGCCGCTCCCCACCATACCCCGGACTTCTACCTGGACGAAAGCGGCTTTGTTACCGGGGTAAACGCCCTTGTAAATCTGGTGCTGGACTATATGGAGGGTACCGAATAAACAACAGAAATGCCGGGGCGGCCGCGCCATCGCGAACGGGAACGGCAGCCTTGCCAAGCCTAATTTCGGGCCCCTGGAAACCTCCCTTTGGGAGCAGGCATACGATCCGGATTCGTTCCGGAAACTGGGGCACCAGCTAATCGATCTGCTTGCAGACCGTCTGGAGTCTGTAAGCCGTGGCCGGGGCGAAGTACTGCATTTCAGACTGCCGGAGGAAGAACGCGCTTTTTGGGAAAAGCATTTGAAAGATGCCGGGGCGGCACCGCTGGCTGAAACCGTCCTGGAACATACCACCCAGGTGCACCACCCCCGTTATATGGGCCACCAGGTTGCTCCTCCCCTGCCCCTCGCCTCCCTGGCCGCCCTGCTGGGAGCCAGCCTGAACAACGGCATGGCTGTTTATGAAATGGGTATGGCCCCCACCGCCATGGAACGGCTGGTGACCGACTGGCTTTGCAGACGGGCTGGATTCGGGCCTCAGTCCCGGGGCTTCCTGACATCCGGGGGCACCCTGGCGAACCTCACCGGCCTGCTGGCAGCCCGGCGGGCACGGGGCCGGGAAGACGTCTGGAACCAGGGGTATTCGGGCCGCCAGGCCATTCTGGTAAGCGAGGCGGCCCATTATTGCATAGACCGGGCTGCCCGCATTATGGGCATGGGGGAGGCCGGGGTGCTCAAGGTGCCGGTGGATGCGGAATTCCGGATGGATACCCAGAAACTGGAAGCCATTTACGAACGGGCCCTGGCCGACGGCCTGGAAGTCCTGGCCGTAGTGGGCAGCGCCCCCTGTACGGCAACCGGGAGCTATGACCCTCTGGACCAGCTGGCCGATTTCTGTGAGCCGAAAAATCTTTGGCTCCACGTAGACGGGGCCCACGGGGGAGCAGTCTTCCTGTCCGAAAAATACGGTAGGCTGGTGCGGGGCATGGAACGGGCCGATTCGCTGGTGATAGACGGTCACAAGATGCTGGGCATGCCGGTGCTTTCCACGGCCCTGCTCTTGAGAAACGGGGCCGACTCGTATACCACCTTCAGCCAGGAGGCCGAATACCTGCTCGCCGAAACCGAGGAAGAAGACTGGTACAACCTGGCCAAAAGGACCTTTGAATGCACCAAACTCACCAGTTCGCTTACCTGGTATGCCGTGCTCAAGGCCTACGGAGAAGAACTTTTCTCGGAATACATCGACCGGCAATAT
>DATIPV010000512.1:0-2472 GCA_035471525.1 Robiginitalea sp. | reverse complement strand
TGCCCGCTATCCTTGTCGAACCAGTCGTTGCCGAGAATGCCGTGAACGGCAGGGGTGGTGCCGGTATAGACCGAGGCATGGCCCGGCCCCGTGCTGGTAGGCGTATAGTTGAAGTGATGGTTGCGGCACAGGAACCCTTCCCCTACCAGGCGCCTGAAGCCGTCGTCTGCGAACTTCTCCCAAAAGCGCGACAGGTAATCGTAGCGCATCTGGTCTACCACGATGCCCACCACCAATTTGGGCGGATCCCCGAAAGGGGCGGCCGCCCGCATGTCGCGGCCATTGTTTGCCCCTGCCTGGGCGAGCAGGGCGTTTATGGAAATCCAAAAGGCCAGGGAAAAGGAGGCAGATCGCCTCAGGAAAGTGCTCATGTGCTTCAGCTTTACGGGCTAAATTACAGAATACCCCCTATTTGCAACAGTCCCTGGCTTTAAATCAATCTGAATATGCTTATTTTTATCGCTGTTAAGCCGCTCCGGCCCTTATGAACTACCTGGCATCCATCGGAAGTTACGCGATCATGATCGTGGAGACCTTTAAAAAGCCCACCAAATGGCATATTATGAGGTCCCTGATTCTGAAGGAGATCGATGAGCTGATCTTCGGTTCCCTGGGCATCATCATCTTTATTTCCTTCTTTATCGGCGGGGTGGTGGCCATCCAGACGGCCCTCAACATCAGCAACCCGCTCATCCCCCGCAACCTCATCGGTTTTGCGACGCGGCAATCGGTCATTCTCGAATTCGCCCCGACTTTTACCTCCATCATCATGGCGGGAAAAGTGGGTTCCTACATCACCTCGAGCATCGGCACCATGCGGGTTACCGAGCAGATCGACGCCCTGGAGGTTATGGGCGTAAATTCCCTGAATTACCTGGTTTTCCCAAAGATCATCGCCATGTTCTTCTACCCGTTTGCGGTGGCCATCGCCATGTATATCGGCATTCTGGGGGGCTGGATCGCCGGGGTATTCGGGGGGTTCAGTTCCAGTGCCGATTTTGTGGAAGGCCTGCAGCTCGACTTTGACCCTTTCCACGTAACCTACTCCTTCATCAAATCGGTGGTCTTTGCCTTTGTGATCGCCACGGTGCCATCCTACCACGGCTATTACATGAAAGGGGGGGCGCTTGAAGTCGGAAAGGCGGCCACCGTGTCGTTTGTCTGGACCAGCGTGGTGATCATTATCCTGAATTATATCCTCACCCAACTCATGCTCGGCTGATGATTGAAGTTAAGGACCTCTATAAATCGTTCGGGGGCACCGAGGTGCTCAAGGGGATCAGCACCACCTTCGAGAAGGGCAAGACGAACCTGATCATCGGGCAGAGCGGCTCGGGGAAAACTGTTTTCATGAAGTGCCTGCTGGGCCTCATTACCCCTGATAGCGGCACCATTTGCTACGACGGGCAGGTCTATTCGGAGCTGAACCCTTCCGAGCAGCGCAACCTGCGCCAGGATATGGGGATGGTTTTCCAGGGCAGCGCCCTTTTCGATTCCATGACCGTGGAGGGCAATGTGATGTTTCCGCTCGAGATGTTTACCCGTCAGTCGCGCACGGAAATGCAAGACCGCGTCGATTTCGTACTTCATCGGGTGAACCTGGTCGACGCCCATAAAAAATTCCCTTCCGAGATTTCAGGGGGTATGCAAAAGCGCGTGGCCATTGCCAGGGCCATTGTGATGAACCCACACTATCTCTTCTGCGACGAGCCCAACTCGGGCCTCGACCCCAAAACGGCCATCCTGATCGACAACCTCATTCAGGAAATTACGGAGGAATACGACATCACCACGGTGATCAATACCCACGACATGAACTCTGTGATGGAGATCGGGGAAAAAATCGTCTTCCTGAAAAACGGCCACAAGGCCTGGGAGGGCACCAAAAAGGAAATCTTCCGCACCGACAACAGGGCCGTAACCGACTTCGTCTACTCTTCTGAACTCTTCAAGAAGGTACGGCAAATGTACCAGGAAGAGCGCGACTGATCAGCTGCCTGATGCCCGCACCTGCAGTTTTGGGTTTTTCAGGCGTACCTGAATCCACTCGCTGAAGCGCTTTATCTCGGCTTCCCGCTCCTGTTCCGGGATGCCTTCCTTCCAGCGGGTCTCCAGGATGGGCACCGTATCGGTCTTCTGAAAATCGGTTTGCAGCGTATAGGCGTAATCGATGCCCAACAAATTCGGGTAACTGGCCCGGGCCTCGGCCGAAATGTCCAGAAACGGGATCTGGCTGGCCGCGAGGCTGCTCAGGCCCGAGAGTTCTTCCTCCAGCACGCGGATGCGCTCGTCCTTGTTGAGCAGTTCGGCCTTCTTGGCCTCGTAGAGTTCGTTCACATACCGGAACTTCTCTTCCGAATCGTTCTCGCCGCCCTGCACGATCTTGAGCTCGGTTTCCTGAAGCTTGGAAAACTGGTTCTTACGGACGCGCCAGCTGGATATCACATTCTCCGGAATGGGGTCGTCTCCCAT
>DATIPV010000511.1:0-2268 GCA_035471525.1 Robiginitalea sp. | reverse complement strand
TCGCGTCACAACTGGCCAGCAGCCGCATCAGCAAAAAGATCATGCGCGTCTGAGATCAGGCGAAAGTAAAGTCTGAAAAAGCCTCCAGCGCCTCGTCGAATGCCGCGAAAACCCCGGCTGGCTCATCGCTGGTTACCATTTTCATCCGGTAGGGCTTAAAATTGGGTATGCCCTTGAAGTAATTGGTGTAATGGCGCCGGGTTTCGAACACCCCCAGCTTTTCGCCTTTCCAGTCGATCGCCATCTGAAGGTGCCGCCGTGCGGCCGCTACGCGGTCCTCCATGTTCGGGGGGTCGGGGTGGGTGCCGGTCCTGAAGAAGTGCTTCACCTCCCTGAAAAACCAGGGATACCCTATGGCGGCGCGGCCGATCATGGCGCCGTCCAGCCCGAATTGATCGCGCATGCGCAGGGCCGCTTCCGGGCTGTCTACGTCCCCGTTGCCAAATACGGGGATGTGCATGCGGGGGTTGTTCTTTACAGAGGCGATGGGCGCCCAGTCGGCTTCGCCCTTGTACATCTGCACCCGGGTGCGCCCGTGTATGGAAATGGCCTGTATCCCGACATCCTGCAGGCGCTCGGCCACCTCCACAATCCTGATGGAATTGTGGTCCCAGCCCAGGCGCGTCTTAACGGTTACCGGCAGCTGCGTGCGCTTAACCATTTCGGCCGTGAGCTTAACCATAAGCGGAATGTCTCGCAGGATGCCGGCCCCGGCGTTCTTGCAGACCACCTTCTTTACCGGGCACCCGAAGTTGATGTCGATAATGTCGGGGCCTGTGGCGGTTACGATGTCGACCGCCTGGAGCATGGAGTCCAGCTCGGCCCCGAAGATCTGAATGCCCACCGGGCGTTCCTTCTCATAGATGTCGAGCTTGATCACGCTCTTGGCGGCGTCGCGGATAAGCCCTTCGGAGGAAATGAACTCGGTGTACATCAGGTCGGCCCCCTGTTCCTTGCAGAGGGCGCGGAAGGGGGGGTCGCTCACGTCCTCCATGGGGGCGAGCAACAGTGGGAAATCGGGCAGCTCTATGTCTCCTATCTTGACCAATGCCAGGGTTTTAGGGGCGGGGAGGCAAAATTACAAAATCAGAAGGAAACGGTGGCAGAAACCGTTTGGCCGTCGCGCTCCACCACCACTTCGGCCTTCTGGCCGGGCTCGAAGACCGACAGGGCGCGCATATAGCTCATCATGTCGGTAACCGTGCTGTCGCCCAGCTTTACCACGATGTCGCCCTTCTGCAGCCCGGCCGCCTGGGCCGGCTTGCCCTCGCTTACCCCGTCTATGCGCATGCCCTTCCCGTCGTAGAGGTAATCGGGCACCACGCCCAGGGCCACCTTGAATCGCGGCACCTCCTCGCTTTCGTTTTTGGTCTTGCGGAAGGCCACCTCTTCCTGCGCCTCCATGCCTTTTACCAGGTCAAAAAGGTAGCCGGCAATCTGGTCCATGCCCGCGTAATTCAACCGGTCTGAGTCGTCGGTGGGTCGGTGGTAATCTTCGTGCTGTCCGGTAAAAAAGTGCAGGACCGGAATGTCTTGCAGGTAAAAGGAGGTGTGGTCTGAAGGGCCCACCCCCGATTCGCTCAGCACCAGCTTGAAGCCCGGGTTAAGGGAATTGAGCATTTGGGGCCAGATAGGGCTGGTGCCGGTGCCGCTCACCGAAAGGGTGCTGTCTTGCCGCAGGCGACCCACCATGTCGAGGTTCAGCATATAGGGAACTTCTTTGAGGTCGAGGGGCGGATTTTTTACAAAGTAATTCGAGCCGAGCAGCCCCATTTCCTCGCCTGAGAAGGAAAGGAACAGGTAATTATCCCTGGCCTCGGGCCATTTCTGGATGCGGCCGGCCAGTTGCAACAATACCGCCACCCCGCTGGCGTTGTCGTCGGCCCCGTTGTGGATGGCGGCATCGCCCCGGTGCAGGGAGCCTTCGCTTCCCATGCCCAGGTGGTCGTAATGCGCGCCGATTATCACGGTGCGGGCCCCTCCGTTATCGATAAGCCCCAAAACGTTGATCCCGGTTATGCTGCTGTCGGTGGCCTGCCCGAATTGCACTTCCGCATGCGGGTCTTTCTTGGGCCTGAAACTGAATTCCTGGAAATAGCCTCCGGCCGCGGCGGCTGGCTTCAGGCCGAGTTGTTTCATGCGGCTTTCCAGGTACCTGGCGGCCATGTTGGCGCCCTCGGTGCCCGTCTGGCGTCCGGTTAGCGAATCGCTGGCCAGGATCTGTACGTCTTCCTGAAGGCTCACATCGGGCGCCGGGGCATTGCGGCA
>DATIPV010000510.1:0-2503 GCA_035471525.1 Robiginitalea sp. | reverse complement strand
GGTGATCGAGCCCGACGCGCTGTCGCCCTCGGTGATGAACAGCGTGCTCTCCCCGCCGCGCTTGTGCTTGTTGTCGAGGTGGGCGCGGCAGTCGCGCAGCTTCTTGTTGTGCAGGCTCGCCTTTTTGGCACGCTCCCGGGCCAGTTTGCGGATGCCGGACAGTTCCTTGCGCTCCCGTTCGGCCTGGATGATCTTGCGCTGTATCTTCTCAGCGATTTCAGGGTTCTTGTGCAGGAAGTTATCGAGCTGCGTCCCCACGAAATCGTTGATGTAGGTGCGCACCGTGGGCATATCTCCCCCCATATCGGTCGAGCCGAGTTTGGTTTTGGTCTGGCTCTCGAAGATGGGTTCCATTACTTTTATGGAAATGGCCGCAATAATGGACTTCCGCACGTCTGACGGGTCGTAATTCTTTCCGTAAAAATCGCGGATGGTCTTTACCAGCGCTTCCCGGAAGGCCGCCTGGTGCGTACCGCCCTGGGTCGTATGCTGGCCGTTGACGAAGGAATGGTATTCCTCGCTGTACTGGGTCTTGCTGTGCGTGATGGCCACCTCGATATCCACTCCTTTCAGGTGAATAATGGGATACAGCAGGTCCTCGGGCGGGTTGTAGTCTTCCAGAAGGTCTTTGAGCCCGTTGTCGGAGAAGTACTTCTCGCCGTTGAATACTATGGTCAGGCCCGGGTTCAGGTAGACGTAATTGCGCACCATGCGCTCGATGTACTCATTGCGGAACTTGTACTTCTTGAAGATGACTTCATCGGGTGTGAAGACCACCTTGGTACCCCGTCGGCGCGACGACTCTTCCAAAAACTCCTCGTTGACCAGTTCGCCCGTCCGGAAATCGGCACTCTTGGACTGGCCGTCGCGGGTAGATTCGACCCGGAAAAAGGAAGACAGTGCATTCACCGCCTTGGTCCCCACCCCGTTGAGGCCAACGGACTTCTTGAAAGCCCGGGTATCGTATTTCCCCCCCGTGTTCATTTTCGACACCACATCCACCACCTTTCCGAGCGGGATGCCCCGACCGAAATCCCTGACCGTGACCTGTTCGTCGCGGATGCTGATTTCGATGGTCTTCCCGGCCCCCATCACAAACTCGTCAATGCAGTTGTCGACCACTTCTTTCAGCAGGATGTAGATGCCGTCGTCGGCAGAAGACCCATCGCCGAGCTTGCCGATATACATCCCGGGACGCATGCGGATATGCTCCTTCCAATCCAGGGAACGGATATTATCCTCCGTATACAAAGTATCTGCCATAAAAGTGGGTTTAACCAGCTAATATAAAATTTAGGGCAAGAAATCAAAATCAGGCCCTGTTAAAGTAATTAACAAAGGCAGGCCAGCCTGTTGATTACTTGCAAATCGCGGAGCTGCAGCTATACGTTGAAACGGAAATGCATCACATCCCCGTCGCGGACCACATACTCCTTCCCTTCTACGCGCATCCTGCCCGCTTCCCGTACTTTGGCCTCGCTGCCGTATTTCACGTAATCGTCGTATGCGATCACCTCGGCCCGAATAAAGCCCTTCTCGAAATCGGTGTGTATCACCCCGGCCGCCTGGGGGGCCGTATCCCCCACATGGATGGTCCAGGCGCGGACCTCCTTCTCCCCGGCCGTAAAATAGGTCTGCAGGTTGAGCAGGCGGTACGCGGCCCGGATCAACTTGGAGGAACCGGGCTCGTCCAGCCCCAGGTCCTCCAGGAACAGGGCCCGCTCCTCGTAGGTATCCAACTCGTTGATATCGGCTTCCGTGGCCACGGCCAGCACCAGCACTTCGGCCTTCTCGCCGGCCACGGCTTCCCTTATGCGGTCGACATAGGCATTCCCCGCGGTTGCCGAAGCCTCGTCCACATTGCACACGTAGAGCACGGGTTTGTCGGTGATCAGCTGCAGGGGCCTGATGTATTCGAGGTATTCCTCCTGATCGACCCGGATGGCCCTTACGGAAATACCGGCTTCCAGCCCGGCCTTGACCCGCTCGAGCGCGGAGGCCTCCTTCTGTGCTTCCTTGTCTCCGGTGCGGGCGGCACGCCCCACTTTTTCCAGCTTCTTTTCAACAGACTCCAGGTCTTTGAGCTGCAATTCCATGTCTATGGTCTCCTTGTCGCGGATGGGATCTACCGACCCGTCGACATGAACGATGTTGTCGTTGTCGAAGCAGCGCAGCACGTGCAGGATGGCGTCTGTTTCGCGGATATTTCCGAGGAATTGGTTGCCCAGCCCCTCCCCTTTGCTGGCGCCCTTGACCAGGCCGGCGATGTCGACAATCTCGACGGTGGCCGGTACCACGCGCTGGGGCTTCACCAGGCTTTCCAGCTTTTCGAGCCTGGGGTCGGGCACGTTGACCACCCCGATATTGGGCTCTATGGTGCAAAACGGGAAGTTGGCGCTCTGGGCCTTGGCGTTGGACAGGCAATTAAACAAGGTGGATTTGCCAACATTGGGCAAACCGACGATTCCTGCTTTCATATTCGGGCATCTGGGGAAACGCCTGG
>DATIPV010000509.1:0-2218 GCA_035471525.1 Robiginitalea sp. | reverse complement strand
ATGGTGGTGGTTACGTCCCCGATGGGCGACCAGGCCCCTCCGGCATTGGCATTTATGATGATCAGGCCCGCGAACCAGAGGCGGGTGTTGCGGTCTTTGATCACTTTCTGCAAGATGGTGATGAGTACGATGGTGGCCGTCAGGTTGTCTATGATGGCAGACAACACGAACGCCAGCAGGGAGAACAGCCAGAGCAGCTTGCGCTTGCTGCGGAAGCGGATATAGCCTTTGATGGTGGCGAAGCCGTTGAAGTAATCAATGATTTCCACAATGGTCATGGCCCCCAGCAAGAAAACCAGGATTTCGGCCGTCTTGCCCAGGTGGTGGAGCAATATCTCATCCAGGTGAGCCGGTTCGAGTTCCTTCAGCTCGGCGTTGACCTCGAAGACCGGCAGGTGAGACAAGGCTATAATCGCCCAGAGCAGGGCCATCATGGCCAGGGCCGGGATAAGCTTGTCTATCTTGAGGTTGTGTTCCAGGGTAATCGCCAGGTAGCCGACGAAAAATAAGATGATTACTAGTGTCTCCATTAGACGGGTAGGTTGGTTTGTTTACACGAGTTGTTTCAGGGCAATCTCAAAGGCTGTTCTGCTGAGATTTTTCTGCGAGGGATTTTGCCTAAAGATATTTAAAATTGCCTTTCTGATGATTCCGGAAGTGTCATTAAATATATCCTTGTCTTCCATGGAAACCTTCCGTTCCATAAAATAGGCGAACACCCGGGCCATACCGCAATTCGATATAAAGTCGGGAATGACACTCAGGCGCTGGTCGGCGAATTCCATCACCGGCCCGAAAAAAATTTCCTTGTCTGCAAAGGGCACATTGGCCCCGCAGGAGATCACTTCCAGACCCGCATCCATCAGGGAACTGATCTGTTTGCGCGTTACCAGCCGCGAGGCGGCACAGGGGGCAAATATCTCCGCCGGCAGGCTCCAGATGAGCCGGTTCACCTCCTCAAATGGAAGCATGTCTTCGGCGATGAGCGCATTCCCCTTCTTCTTGCGGAAAAATTCCCGGACCTCTTCAAAACTGAAACCCTCTTCCCGTATTACCCCCCCGGCACGGTCGATTATGCCCACAATGCGCACCCCCATCTGTGCCAGGTAAAAGGCGGCGGCGGAGCCCACATTGCCAAAGCCCTGCACTATGGCCCGTTTGCCGGCTACCTGCCCGCCGTGTATCTCGTAGTAGTGCCGCACCGCCTCGGCTACCCCAAAGCCGGTGATCATATCGGCCACTTTGAACTTGCGCGAGGGGTCGGGGGAATAGCGGTCGCTTTCGAGCACCTTGATTACCCCCATGCGCAGCTGCCCGATCCGGTTTATCTTGTCGGCTTCGGTGGGCTTGAAGTGCCCGTTGAATACGCCTTCCTGCGGATGCCAGACACCGGCTTCCTCCGTAATGGGGATTACCTCGTGCGTCTCGTCCACGTTCAGGTCGCCCCCCGTACCGTAGTAGCTCTTGAGCAGGGGGGCCACCGCCCGGTACCAGCGTTCGAGCACGCCTTTTTTTCGGGGGTCCTCCGGATTGAAGTTGATCCCCGACTTGGCCCCGCCAATGGGCGGCCCCGAAACGGTGAACTTCACCTCCATGGTCTTGGCCAGGGAGAGCACCTCATTCATGTCGAGGCCCTCGCGCATGCGGGTTCCGCCGCCTGCAGCCCCCCCTCTGAGGGAATTGATGACAGCCCAGCCTTCGGCCTCGGTTTCGGGATCCTTCCAGTGGAAAACGATTTCGGGAGGCTTCTTTTCGTAGCGCTCCAGGAGTTCTTTCATCACCATGGCTCCAGTATTGGTTTGGTTAAATGGCCCACCGGGGCTGCACAGGGGGCAGGCCGACCACAAATATAAAAAGAAAGGGGGGGCGGGCAAACCATCTGTTCGCAGCAAGCTTTTAATATTCTCAATTTCAGGTATTGTATTTTGAATACCTTCTGGATGGAGCTTATATTTGTTGAGCTTTATTGAATAAACCTCAATTCTATGGATTTTACGCTCACCGAGGAACAGAAGATGGTCCAGCAGGCAGCCCGCGATTTTACGCAGACCGAATTGTTGCCCGGGGTCATTGAACGGGATGAAAAACAGCAGTTTCCGGCAGAGGCCGTCCGCAAGATGGGCGAGCTGGGTTTCCTTGGGATGATGGTAGACCCGGCTTACGGCGGAAGCGGGCTCGACACCCTCTCCTACGTGCTGGTGATGGAAGAGCTCTCCAA
>DATIPV010000508.1:0-1797 GCA_035471525.1 Robiginitalea sp. | reverse complement strand
ATTACCCTCCGAAATCGTCGAAGCGGATGTGTTCGTCCGGGATTCCGAAGTCTTCCCCCATTTTCTGCACCGCCTTGTTCATCAGGGGCGGGCCGCAGAAATACAATTCGATATCCTCGGGCGAATCGTGGTGGTTCAGGTAGTGCTCGATCACACAGTTGTGGATAAAGCCCACAAAACCGTCGCCAGGGGCATCCAGGTTTTCCTTCACCTTCCAGTTGTCTTCTGGCAGGGGTTCGGAAAGGGCCATGTAGAATTTGAAGTTCGGAAAATCCTTCTCGAGCTTTTTGAAGTGGTCTATGTAGAACAACTCCCGCTTGGAGCGGCCCCCGTACCAGTAACTTACCTTCCGGTTGGTTTTCAGCGTGCGGAAGAGGTGATACAGGTGCGAGCGCATGGGCGCCATGCCGGCCCCGCCCCCCACGTAGAGCATCTCGGCTTCGGACTCGTTGATGAAGAATTCTCCGTAGGGCCCAGAAATGGTAACCTTATCTCCTGGTTTACGCGCAAATATGTAAGACGACGCCACCCCGGGGTTCACATCCATCCAGCCGTTCTTGGCACGGTCCCAGGGCGGAGTGGCGATGCGCACGTTGAGCATGATCTCGCGGCCCTCAGCCGGGAAGGAAGCCATGGAATAGGCCCGCTCCACGGTTTCCGGATTTTTCATCACCAGCGGCCAGAGGTTGAATTTGTCCCACTCGTTCTGGAATTTGTCGGGCGTTTCGTGCTCTTCCGGGTGGGCTGTTATATCGATGTCTTTGTAAGGCACCTCACAGGGGGGAATCTCGATCTGTATGTAGCCCCCCGCCTTGTAATTCATGTCTTCCGGGATCTCCACCACGAACTCCTTGATAAAGGAGGCCACATTGAAATTCCGCACCACGGTGGCTTCCCACTTCTTGATGCCGAACACCTCCTCGGGGATGGTGATCTCCATGTCCTGCTTCACCTTTACCTGACAGGCCAGACGCGCTCCCGAATTGAGCTCGCGCTTGGAGAAGTGCGGGGTTTCGGTGGGCAGCGCTTCCCCGCCTCCCGAGAGCACATGGCACTCGCACTGTATGCAGGTACCCCCGCCCCCGCAGGCCGAAGGCAGGAATATTTTCTGATTTCCCAGGGTGGAGAGCAGCGAGCTGCCCGAGGGCACCTGTACCTGCTTTTCCCCGTTGATGGTAATGGTAACCGGGCCCGAAGGGGACAGCTTTTCCTTGGTTACCAGCAGCAGGGCCACCAGCATCAGGACCAATATTAAAAATGCGATAACCGTGATGACGATGGTTCCGAAGGTAGTTGCAGCTAAAATCATTTCGGTTCGTTTACTAGATCGTTATACGATACGGCGGCTTCCTGCCCCGATGCCTTCTCAGCCTCTTCCGTTTCGGCGGCAGGCGATGCGGGCGCTACCGGATCGGCGGCCATCTCCTGCACGGCCTCTTCGTTGGCACTGCTTTCGTCGCCCCCCGTGAGCATTCCCCCAAAACTCTGGAACCCGATGCCCATAAGGCCGGTGATGATAAAAGTGATGCCCAGCCCGCGCAGGGGGGCCGGCACGTTGGAATAGCGGATCTTCTCGCGGATGGCGGCGATGGCCAGGATGGCCAGGAACCAACCGATGCCTGAGCTGACGCCGTAGTTAAAGGCCAGTCCCAGGGTCTCAATCTCACGGCTCTGCATAAAAAGCGAGCCTCCCAGGATGGCGCAGTTCACGGCTATCAGGGGCAAAAAGATCCCGAGGGAGTTGTACAGGGCCGGCGAGAACTTCTCCACTACGATCTCCACGAGCTGCACCATGGT
>DATIPV010000507.1:0-9347 GCA_035471525.1 Robiginitalea sp. | reverse complement strand
TTTTGTATATTTCATAAAGCGCCGCCCGGCATGTGGCCGGGCGGTGCGAAATTACTATTTCTCAGCTCTAGTCGAAAATATAACGAACACCGAATTGCGCCCGCCACCGCGATCTTTCATCGGTGGCCGGGGTAAAGGTCCGGGTCAGGTTTTCGTCAAAGCTGTAGGTGGGCACGTTGTCGGCGTCTACGCTTACCCCGACCAGCTGATTGAAGGCCGGCTCTTCCACCACGCCCCAGCTGGAGCTGATCAGGTTCCCTACGTTCAGCACATCCAGACTCAGCTGCAGGGTGTGCTTCTCGGCCAGCTTGATATCCTGCAGGACCTTGATGTCCCACCGGCCCCTCCAGGGCGCCAGGGCGCCATACCGTTCCGCGTATTTCCCCCTGTTATCGCTCAGGTAGTCATCCTGCTGGATAAAAGACTCAAAGGCGGCCGCATCGCCTGGATCAGCCCAGTTCATCTGCTGCACCTCCTGGGCCGTGGGCACGTACAGAAGGTCGTTAATGCTGGACCCGTCGTTGTTGATATCGCCCCCGTAAATGTAGTTGAAGCGGTTCCCCCGGGCATACTCGAAAAAGGTGGAGATGGTGGTGCCGGTGTCAAAGTTCTTGGAGAACACGCCTATTAGGCGGTGCAGGTCCCCGTATTTGGAAAAGGCCAGCACGTCGTTGTTGGCATTCCCCACAATGGCGTTGCCTGCAAAGGCATCCCCGGTAATCTCGGCCTCGATGGAATTTACCTCCTTGGTGTTGAGGTAGCTGTAAGCCAACCGTCCGTAAATGCCATTCGCCCAGGTTTTTTCGGCCTTTACCGCCAGGTTCCAGATTCGGCCCTGGTCTGAATTGGTAAAGACGTAGGCGCTGGTGGGACCGCCGAAAATCTGCGATTTATCGCCGTTGGTATACCTGGCGCGGTTATCTACTCCGGCCAGGGTTGCAGAAGGGGTGTCCAGTCCCCAGTTCTGCACGTGGGGCGCATTGACGTCCTTGGTATAGGAGAGGTCGCCGGAAAGGATCAGGTCGTTGCTGAAGCGTTTGTCTACCCCGATATTGGTGCGCCAAACCTGCGGGAACTGGAAAGCCGGGTCAACAACCTGGTAAAAGAAGAAATCGACCCCCTGTACCTGGTTGCCCAGCCATACGAACGGGAACCGCCCGGTAAAGAGTCCGCTACCGCCCCGCAGTTGCAGCAGCTTGTCGCCGTTCACGTCCCAGTTAATGCCCAGACGGGGCGATACCAGGAAGTTGTTATTGGGCATTTGCTCCGAATCCAGGAAAACCGGTTCCCCGGTTTCCGGGTCAAAATACTGAATGGAGGGGATGTAAGTGCCGGTTGCCCCGCCTTTGCGCGCGATGTTTTCCCGCACCTTGTCGGCCGTGTCAAAATAGAGCGGTTTGTCTACGCGTACGCCATAGGTCAACTTGAAATCCCTCGTGAGGTCCCATTCGTCCTGTACGTAGAACGCCAATTGGCCTACGTTGGTCTCGGCAAGGGACCATCCGCCCGGATTGCCGGTGCCGTTTGCATTCAGGCTGCGGTCGGCCTGCAGGGCCGCGTCAAAGGCATCTTGCAGATCTCCCGAGGTGGCAAAATTGGGGAAGTCCGAAATGGTAGTGGTTGGGAAGAATACTCCCTGGGCCCCGTAGGCCCCCAGGTTAAAGGAGTTGTCGAACTGGAACTTTTCGAAAGAGAACCCAATGGTGTACGTATGATCTCCCTGAAAGATGCTCAGGTTATCGGTGATCTGGAAAACTTTCTGGTCCAGCGTATTGTGAATGGAGAAAGGCTCATGCCCGGCGATGATGTAGTTGGAGCTGCCGGTCTCGTCCAAAATGGTGATGGTGGGTGCCGGGGTAGAGCGCGGGTTCCTGAAATCGTCAAAATGGGTGTAGCCCATGCGCAGTTTGTTGGCAGCCTCGTCTGAAATGGTGCTGTTAAGCTCCAATTGAATGGATTGGATCCGGTTGTTGATCTGGTAACCCGTGTTTTCAAATTGCAGGGTAGAGGCATTCGGCCCCCGGAATCCCAGTGCGCTGGGGTGCGCGGGCTTTTCCTTGGAGGCATCCAGAAAGTTGTAAATAAGGGCGAGCCTGTTGTTGTCGTCAATGTTCCAATCCAGTTTGAAGATCCCCTTGGTAGACTCCTGGGCAAAATTGAACCCTTCGTAGGCGCCGGGGTTATAGTAAATCGGATTGCCCAGCTGGTCCTGGCCAACCACGACCTGGCGCAGGTAGCTGTCTACCAGTTGAAAATCGGAAGCCCGAACCCGCGATTCATTGATAGCTCCACCCCCGCGATTGGGCACGAATCCTGCCGTTCCCAGCTCCGTGAGTTCGTCCTTTTCAAAATTGGCGAAAAAGAAAAGCTTGTTTTCGATAATGGGACCGCCTACACTCACCCCAAACTGGGTTTGTTCCAGCCCGGTCTTAAAGACCTTGTCGCCGTCAATCTTTCCCCCTGTAAGGTCGTCGTTGCGAAAGAAGCCGTAGACCGTGGCATATAGGTTGTTGGTACCGCTGCGTGTAACGGCGTTTACCGAAGCCCCGGTAAAGCCCGATTGGGTAACGTCGTAAGGCGCCGTGGAGATCTGGATCTGGTCAATGGCGTCGAGGGAAATCGGGGTGGCCTCTGTTTGTCCGCCCGGCTGGGCGGCATCGAGGCCAAAGGGGTTGTTGAAGATCGCTCCGTCCAGTGAGAAGTTGTTAAACTGATCGTTTCGCCCGGCAAAGGAACCATTGCTGGCCGTCGGCTCCAGTCGCGTGAAATCGTTCGTGGAACGCGAAATGGTGGGCAGCCGGGTAATTTCCCTGCGTCCCACGCTGGTCTCCGCACCCGTGCGGTCGCTGCCGAAGGTACCGCTGCGGTCCATCACTACGACCACTTCTTCGAGGGCCACGCTTCGCTCCACCAGCAGCGCATCCAGGTTAAAGGTTGTTCCCAATTGCAGGTACACATCCGTTTCTTCCTGGGTCTCAAAGCCCACATACGAAATGGTGATCGCGTACGGACCCCCCACGCGAAGGTTTAAGAGATTAAAACGGCCATCTTCATTGGAGATGGTCCCGTAACGCGTTCCGGTTGGCGTATGGACGGCCACGATATTGGCCCCCATCAGGGTTTCGCCCTGGCGATCGGTCACAGAACCCCGAATATTGGAGGTGGTGACCTGGGCAGACATGGCGGTTGAAACCATGAATGCGCATGCAAAAAGAAGTCTGAGTTTCATTGTTGATTGGTAAGTTAGTTGTATCTGTAATGAGTAACATACCAATATATGAAAAAAGGAGTTGTGTTCCCACAACTCCCTTTTCAAATCCTTTATCCCGGTACTCAGGCCTTCTCCGGGACCACTTCGAATCCGAAATCGACTTTTACCTCCCGGTGCAGGCGGATTTCCGCCTCATAGGGTCCGGCCCGCTTGATGGCGCCTCCCTTAATGGCAATAAACTTCTTGTCGATGGCGAATCCGGCTGCTGCCAGGGCGGCCGCCAGGTCGATGCTGGTCACCGAACCGAACAGCTTGTCTGCCTCCCCTACTTTGGCCGGTATCTTCACCTCCAGATTCTTGAGCGATTCGGCCATTTCGGTAGCCTCATCGACGACCTGTTTTTCCTTGTGTGCCTTCTGGCGCAGGTTCTCGGCCAGCACTTTCTTGGCAGAGGGGGTTGCCAATATAGCCATCCCCTGGGGAATCAGGTAATTCCGTCCGTAACCGTTCTTAACGGTTACCACGTCGTCTCTGAACCCGAGGTTCTCAACGTCTTGCTTCAGTATCAATTCCATGATTCCTTGGGTTTACTTTAATAAATCACCTACATAGGGCATCAGCGCCAGGTGGCGGGCCCGTTTGATGGCCTGGGCTGCCTTCCGCTGGTACTTCAGGGAGGTACCGGTAAGGCGGCGCGGCAGGATCTTGCCCTGTTCGTTCACCAGTTTGATCAGAAAATCGGGATCCTTGTAGTCGATGTACTTGATCCCGGACTTTTTGAAGCGGCAGTATTTCTTCTGCTTGTTGGTTTCGATGTTCAGCGGGGTCAGATAACGGATTTCCCCGTCTTTCTTCCCTTTTGCCTGTTGTTGCAAAGTGGCCATATCCTTAAGCTTTAGCTTTTAACTTGGTTCTGCGTTTCTCCGCCCATTCGATGGCGTGCTTGTCGAGCTTAACGGTTAAAAAACGCATGATGCGCTCGTCCCGCTTGAATTCCTGCTCGTAAGGAGCAATCACTTCGCCGGGGGCCGTGAATTCGAACAGATGGTAGAATCCGCTCTTTTTGTGCTGAATGGGATAGGCCAGTTTCTTGAGCCCCCAGTTCTCCTTGGAGACCATTTTGGCACCATTCTTGGTCAAGAAATTCTCGAATTTCTCAACTGCTTCCTCTATCTGAGTTTCAGATAGAACGGGATTTAAAATGAAAACAGTTTCGTAATGGTTCATATTTATTTTAACTATTAAAAAGGAGCGCAAAAGTAATAATTCTTCGACGCATTCACAAGAAATCCATAAAAACTTCGTTATGGTAGAAGAATTCTGAAAAACATATACTTAACCTAAACCCAAATCAATTCTGAAAAGTTCATTGCCAACTGTACAGATTTCCACACCATGTTTACAACTTTTGTTGGTTTAAAGCGTGTAGAATGAATAACTTTGGTAATGATTTAACCCCACAAATCGACCATTTATGAAACTTAGAAGTATCGTGGTTGACGATTCATCGATGCAACGTATGGCAGTTGCGAAATTGGTGAATAATCATCCTAACCTTGCTCTGGTTGCCGAGTACAGCAACGCGATTGAGGCTAAAAACGGCATCAAAAACAACGAAATCGACCTTATTTTTCTGGATGTCGAAATGCCGATCATCAGCGGATTCGACCTGCTGGAATCTCTGGAGAACCCCCCTCAGGTTATCCTGATTACCGGGAAACCCGATTATGCCCTGAAGGCATTCGACTACGACGTAACAGATTACCTGCACAAGCCCATTACCATGGCCCGCTTCGACGCCTCCGTGAAACGCGCGGTGGCCAAGTACGAGCAGATGCACAGGGTAAACGAAGATGAAGAGCATATTTTCGTGAAAAGCAATCTGAAGAAACGGAAAGTGATCCTCAGCGATATCAAATGGGTGGAAGCCTTGGGCGATTACATCAAACTGGTAACCGACGAAGCCAATATCGTGATTCTTTCCACCATGAAGGCCTTCGAAAAAACACTGCCCGAAGACAAATTTTTGCGCATTCACAAATCCTACATCGTGAACCTGGAGAAAATCGAGAAATTCAACAGCAAGAATGTTGAAGTGGGCGGACGCTCCATCCCGCTGAGCCGGAACAAGAAAACCGAACTGGCCGATGCCCTGAGCAACTTCTAATCAGATATAATCCACATTATAGGTTACACGAATACTTCTGAACTGTGAAATAGCATTAAAAGAATGTTCAATTCTTTTGATGCTATTTTTTGTTGGGCCCAGCCCTTGTCCGGGTGGGATTTTCAGCAGGATATTCTTGTGGTAGAGGTTCCTGATCCGGGCCACAGGGGGGAATTCTGGCCCCAAAACCTGCTGGGCAAACCGCAGGCGCAGCGACCGGGCAAACCAGTCGGCCCCCTCCCCCACCCGGTTGAACTCCTTGTGGGCGAAGCTTATCTTTATGAGGCGCACGGCCGGGGGATACCGGAATTGCTCCCGCTCGTATACCTGATCGCGGTACATGCCCAGGTAATCGCCCTCGGAAACCTGCCGTAAGATCTGGTGGTACGGGTTGTAGGTCTGGATGAGCACCTGCCCTCGGTCGCGGGTGCGGCCGGCCCGGCCGGCTACCTGGGTCAGCAGCTGGAAACAGCGCTCATGGGCCCGGAAATGCGGGAAATTCAGCAGGGAATCGGCATTCATGATCCCCACCAGGGACACGTGCCTGAAATCGAGGCCCTTGGTAAGCATCTGCGTACCCACGAGGATATCGGTTTCCCGCGCTTCAAAGGCCTCGATAATGCGCTGGTATCCGTATTTGCCCCGGGTGGTGTCGAGATCCATACGGGCCACGGCAGCCTCTGGAAAAAGGGTCTTGAGTTCCTCCTCGACCTGTTCGGTGCCGAAACCGCGGGTGTCGAGGGTGGCATTTCCACAGGCTTCGCAGGTGGCCTCCAGGGGGCGGTGATAACCGCAGTAGTGGCATCGCAGCTCCTGGCGGAACTGATGGTAGGTGAGGCTCACATCGCAGTTTACGCATTGGGGGGCATGCCCGCAGCTGGTGCATTCCACGATGGGGGCAAAGCCCCGGCGGTTCTGAAAAAGGATCACCTGGTTCCGGGCATCCAGCGCCCCGGCAATGGCCAGCCGCAGCCGCTCCGAAAAATGGCCCTGCATGCGTTTGCGCCGGAAGGCATCTCCCAGGTCTACCAACTCCATCTCGGGCATCAGCACATCGCCGTATCGCCGGTCCATGCATACCAGGGCATATTTGCCGGTGGTGGCATTGTGGAAGCTCTCTATGCTGGGGGTGGCAGAGCCGAGCAAAACCGCTGCTTTATGGTAAGAGGCCAGCACGATGGCCGCATCGCGGGCGTGGTAGCGCGGGGCCGGATCGAACTGCTTGAAGGTATTCTCGTGCTCTTCATCTACCAGCACCAGGCCCAGTCGGGCGAAGGGCAGGAAAAGGGCGGAGCGCGCCCCCAGTATAACGGAAGCCTGCTCGGCCCCGGCCTGTGTGTGGTACCAGAGCTCGGCCCGCTCCTGCAGGTTCTGCCGCGAGTGGAATACCGCCACGCGGGAGCCGAAAACCGCCTGCAGGCGGCGGATGAGCTGCTCGGTAAGGGCGATCTCCGGCACCAGGTAGAGCACCTGTCTGCCGCGGTCGAGCTGGTCCTGGATCAGGCGGATGTACACCTCGGTCTTGCCGGAGGAGGTAACCCCGTGCAGGAGTACGGTCTTCCCCTCCCCGAAACCGGCCCGGATCTGTTCCAACGCCCGGCTCTGCCCTTCGTTGAGGTCGGGAAGACCCGAGACCGGGATGGAATCGTCAAAGGCAATCCGGTCTTCTTCGAGCAGGTACTCCTGCAGCACCTCCTTGTCTATGAGGGCGCGCAGGGCGGCGCGACCCGCCCCGGCCAGCCGCTCGAGCTCCTTGCTCCTCACCGGTTTGTGCTGCCCTTCCTCCAACTGGAAGAGTTGCAGCAACAGGGCCGATTGCTTCGGGGCCCTCGACAGGGAATCGAGCAGCCCTTCCAGGGCGTGGTCTTCCCGATATTGGGGATGTATGCGGATATACCGCGACCGCTTGGCAATGTAGCGCTCCTCGAGCCTTTCCTGCAGCCTGATGGCCCCTTTGGCCAGCATGCGGTGAAGCAGGGGCAACACGTGCTTTCGGTCGACGATCTCGCTGATCTCCCTGACGCTTAGTGCCGGCCGATGCTCCAGGGCCTCCAGGATCAGGAATTCATCGTCGTCCAGGGCTAAGTCGCCCTCCGCAAAGGCCGGGTTGCCCAGTACGCGCGTCTCGCTTTCCAGGAGAAAAACCGATGGCACCGCCGTGCGGAAAACCTCGCCCGGGGTACACAGGTAATAAGAGGCGATCCAGGCCCAATGCTTCAGCTGATGGGCCGATACCAGCGGCTCCTGGTCCAGGACCCGGTAAATTTCCTTGGGCTTGTACGCCGTGGGCGGGTTTTGGTGCAGGCGCACCACCAGGCCCGTATACAGCCGGGTTTTGCCGAAAGGAACCGCCACCCGTATCCCGGGCCTGAGGATGTGCTCCATACCCGGACTCACGGTATAGGTAAAATTCCGCTCCAGGGGGATCGGAAGCAAAACGTCAGCGTAATTATTCATGGTTCTCTGCGTCTGTGCGCCCGGCGGCGTTCGGGCACCGGTCAGGGCCCGTCCCCGTCCTCATCGATGCTTCTTCTCAGGTAATTCAAAGTGGCATTGAGCTCGAATCCCAGCAACAGGATATTCGAATTCAGCCAGATATAGATCATCAGGATAAGCAGGCCGCTCAGCGCCCCGTAAAATTCATTGTACCGGGCATAGGCATCGATATACACCCCGAAAAGGTACGAAGTGAGCAGGATGAGCAGGGTGGTCATCAGCGCTCCGTACGAGAAAAACCGCGCGCGCTTGCCCTCGGCCGTTCCGAAATAATACAGGATGGCGGTAGTGAGGTAGGTAAGCAGCACAAAAAAGGCCACCTTCCCGATCTGTGCCCCGATAATCTCGCCTTCGCGGAGCACCAGGCCACTGGAGCGGGCCGTAATATCGGTCAGAAAACCCAGTACGTAAAATTCAAAGTACACATACACCACGGCGCCCAGAATTAACAGCAGGGAAAGGATAAGGCCCACCATCATGGCGTAGGCGTATTGCTTGAAGAAGTTCCGGGTCAGCTCGATGTGGTAGCTGTTCTCAAAGCCGCCGAATATGGCATTTACCCCGTTGGTCATCAGCAGGATGGAGATCAGGAAGGCCGACGAAACCAGGCCGCCCTGTTTCTGGTCCTTGATCTGCTGGTAGACTTCCGAAAAGTAATCGCCGGTGGCCGTGGGCAGGAAGTTCTCCAGGAAATCGAGGAACTGTGTGTCGAAATTGCTGTTGCCCACGCTTACGTAGGGGATCACATAGGGCACCAGGGTAAGCAGGAAAATCAGCAGGGGAAAAATGGCCATGAACAGGCTAAAGGCAATGGCGCTGGCCCGGGTGGAAAGGGCGCCCCGTATGATGCCCCGCCCGTACATGGCTACCAGGTCGAAAAGCGACAAGCCCTCGAATGCCCGCAGCTGTATGCGTTTGAGCACAAATACCAGCCAGCGGATCACCGGCAAATCTTCCAGTCTTTCTTGCAAGGGTTTGCCCATTCAGACGGCTTTTAAGCTCAGGTCCATATTGGCCACCGAATGGGTCAGGGCACCGGAGGAAATAAAATCGACCCCGCACTCGGCATAGGCCCGCAGGTTTTTTTCATGAATGCCCCCCGAAGACTCGCTCTGGCAGCGCTTCCCGATCAGGGCCACGGCCTGGCGGGTCTGGTCCAGGCTAAAATTGTCGAGCAGAATGCGGTGAATGCCCTCCGACCTCAAAATCTCCTCTACCTCCTCCAGATTGCGGGCCTCGACGATAATCTTCAGGTCGCGGGAGGTGCGGCGCAGGTAGGCGTGGGTTTTGCGGATGGCCTCGGTAATGCCTCCGGCAAAATCGATGTGGTTGTCTTTGAGCATGATCATGTCGTAGAGGGCGAAACGGTGGTTCTCCCCTCCCCCGATGCGCACGGCCCATTTTTCCAGGGCGCGAATGCCGGGAGTGGTTTTGCGCGTATCCAGGATACGGGCTCCGGTCCCCTCCAGGAGG
>DATIPV010000506.1:0-1783 GCA_035471525.1 Robiginitalea sp. | reverse complement strand
TGTAAGCACCCGTATGCCCTTGGCCTCCAGATCGGCAGAACGCTCAAAAGCCTCCTTGATGCGTTTTTTGACTTCAAGCGGCTCTATCCCCTGGCTAATGGTAATGCTGTTGATCACGCCCTTTACGCCTGCGAGGTCTTTTACCGCATTCTTGGCAGATTCTTTCTGGTAGCCCCATCGCACCTGTCCGGTCAGGTATACCCAGCCATTCTCCACCTTCGGGACGATGGCCTCTGCCGGCACTGAGGCGTGCCATTGAAGCGCGTTCACCACCGCCTTGGCGATCTCGGTATCGGTCTTTTCATCTTCCAGCCCATAGCTCACGACGATATCCTCGGCCACGGCCCTTACTCCCTTGACGCGCTTGGCCGCCTTTTCGGCTGCAATCTTTTTGGCATAGCTGTCTACTTCCCCGCTGAGGGTAACCACTCCGTCCTCGACAGAAACTCCGATCCTGGTCTCATCAATACTGGGTTCCCAGATCAGTTCATCCTGCACATCCCGTTTGATTTGAGCGTCTGTTTTCATGATTTTGCTGATTAAGGTTTTTGGAATACTCCCCCCAAGCTACGCAGAAAGGCCCGTGCTTTAAATGATGTTTATCAGCCCGGCTTCCCCCCCGGCTCCGCCCGGTCTGACCCGGGTCAGGCCATTCCCTGGGTAACACGGGTTACACCCGGTTTGGCAGATTCCGCGTACCTTGGTCCCCAAATCGGATATTTTTGAAAATACCCTTCAAAAAAAGTTGGTGGCCCTACCTGCTGTTCGCCCTGGCCTACCTGGTCCTGTCCCTTACGGGCACACGGGCCGAGGTCTTTGGCTTTCTGCAGCGCGGCCTGCTGGCTACAGGGCTGATGCGGGCCCAGACGGCGGAAGTCCCTGCGGCAGACCCGGAATACCTCCGCGAGGAGGCCTATGAACTGGTACTGGCAGATACCGGGGACCAGCTGCACCGCCTGTCGGAATTTCGAGGCAAGGTGGTGCTGGTGAACCTCTGGGCTACCTGGTGCCCGCCCTGCATTGCCGAAATGCCCGGTTTGGAGAGCCTGTATCAAAAAACAAAAGGCGAGGTCGCCTTTGTGATGATCTCCCGCGACCGCGACTTTGAACTGGCTAAGCAATTCGTACAGCGCAAGGGCTACCATTTCCCTATTTATTACGCCGAGGGGCCCCTGCCGGAGCAACTCTCCGGTACCGGCATCCCGACCACCTATGTGATCGCCCCCGACGGAAGGCTGGCTTTCTCGCATACCGGCATGGCCGATTACGACCACCCGGATATCGAAAAGTTCCTGCGCGATCTTAAAAAATAAGCCCCGGTATGCCCGGACATGGAAAACCAGCTACCTTTGCAGCAACGAATAATTGCCTATGAAACTAAAGCGCAGCACTTTCTGGAGGCTGATCCTGGCCGGGGTTGTTCTCTGTGTCGGGCTGGTGGCCACGGGGCTGCATAAAAAAGTTATTCGTTCCCTTCATTTCCGATTCCTAAATGCCGGTATTGTAACCCCCCGGGATATAGAGATGTCTGAATTCGAGCGACTGGAACTGCTTCCCGCTGTGGCCTCGGCCCTGCAATTGCTCGATGAAGATGGGCAGGTACACCTCCTTTCTGACTGGGATTCGGATGTTATTTTTCTGAACAAATGGGCCACCTGGTGTGCCCCCTGTATTGCTGAATTACCGGGCATCCAAAAACTCTATGAAGATGTTGGCGATCGGGTTCGGTTTGTGATGGTGACTTTCGATGCTGATTTCGACAAAGCCAAGCGATTCAAGCAGC